>DATHMJ010000054.1:0-16166 GCA_035487215.1 Gemmatimonadales bacterium | reverse complement strand
CGGCACCGGCCAATCCGCGATCGCGGCGCGGCGTTCGACCCGACCAGCTGGAGCGGGCGCACCCGTCATGCGCGTGGGCGCAGGGGGCGGTGCGTTTGCGACAGATATTGGCCCAGCCTAGGTTGGACACGGATCGGAGCTACCATCCGAGCTCTCCTCCATCCGGCGGGCGAACGGTGAGATTGGGCGGCTACGGCTACCTATCGTTGTCTCTGCTGGCGGCCTGCACCGGGCACAAGCCCGGGGCGGGTCTCCGCCAGGATGCCTTCGAGAAGATCGACGTCCACACTCATTACTTCGCACCGCGGGGATATCTCGTGCCGATGCTGGAGCGCTGGCACGCGCGGGCGGTGATTCTCAATTATACCATGGGCGAGCCGGACAGCCTCGTGCGCCGGCGCTGGGCCGATGTGCTCGCGCTCGCGCGCAGCGCGCCCGGTCGGTTCTGGACGGCGACCACGTTCGATCCAACGGCGATCGACCGCCCGGATTTCGCGGCGCGCACGCTTGCGCAGCTGCGGGCCGACGTCGGCGACGGCGCGGTCATGCTCAAGATCTGGAAGGATCTCGGGCTCGCGGTCCGCGATCGGAGCGGGCGTTTCATCCAGATCGACGACCCACGGCTGCAGCCGATCTGGGATTTCGTTTCGGCGCAGCACATCCCCGTGCTGGCGCACAACGCCGATCCCCGGGACGGCTGGCTGCCCCTCGACCCGAAGAGTGCCCACTATCAGTACTTCAGCGCCAACCCCGAGCACTACCCCTACCTCCATCCCGAGGTACCGCGCTGGGAAGATGTCATCGCGGCCCGGGATCGCTGGCTTGCCCGCAACCGCGGTCTCACCGTCATCGGCGCTCATCTCGGCAGCATGGCTGACGATCTCGACGGTCTGAGTCAGCGCCTCGACGCCTTCCCCAACTTCAATGTGGACGTGTCTGCCCGGCTCGGTGATCTGCAGCGGCTCCCGCTGGAGCGGGTCCGCCGGTTTTTCCTCGCGTACCAGGACCGGATTCTCTTCGGCACTGACCGCTCTACGTCGAATCCCGAGGCGAGCCTCGACTCCGCTGCGGTGCAGGAGGAGCTGAGGAAGACCGAGGGCCAGTTTGCCGGATGGTGGGACTACACCAGCCGTACGCTTCGGCTGCCCGCGCCCGTGTTGCAGAAGTTCTTTTCGGGGAACGCCAGCCGCCTCTTACATCTCAAGTCCCCCACGGCGGCAACCGACGCACGCTAGCGACCGGCCTCAGTTACCGAATCCAGCCCCATCGCCCAGCGTACATAGGGCAGCCAGCGCCCCGCCTGCATCGCGGTGTAGCGCGGCGCCAGGTGGCCTTCGTTCCGGAAGACCACGACGCTCCCGCTCACGGCCCGACACATCTGGGCCGGACACAGCGGCGAGATGGTCGGGAAGACTCTCACCTGCGCGTCGCCCGTGGCGGCCTCGACCTCCAGCCGGCTGTCCTCGAGGGCGAGCGGGGCCGCCCGGGAGAACGAGGCATCGCACGCCGGCCGTATGCTCCAGAACGCGCTGCGCGCGAGGCAATCGACCGGGTCGAAGCCAAGTTCGGGCGACTTCTGCACGAGAATGACTCGGACCTTGGGCGGAACGCTCTTGAGCAGGTGGGCGAGGCTCTGGGTCCACGCCTCACGCCGCTGATCCGGTGTGACCGTGCCGAGCATGCGGTCTTCGCCACCCGACGCGCTCGCCAGCACCAGAGCCGTCGCGTCGTAGGCGATGAGCGTCCCGAGCAACCGCCGCTCGTGTTGCTCGCAGGCCAAGTCCTCGGACTCGTCCCCGCTGGCGTCCGGCTCGTGCCAGAGACGAACCGGTTGGGGCGGGCACGCCGGCCGGACATGCGGCACCACCTTCACCCCTAGCACGCGACCGACCGAATCGAGAGCGGGAAGCCACTGCGCGGCGTGCGAGTCTCCGGCAACGACCAAGACCCGTCGCGACGTGGGGTCGCCGAGGACACAGCCGTCGTTGTACGGACTGTTGGGGCAACGGGCCATGATGTCGCGCCCGTCGAGATCGGCCTGCACAGCCGCCAGCGCGCGCACCTGCGGGTTCTCGAAGGCGACATGCCGCAACACCCGGTTTGCGGCCAACGCCACGGCAACCACCCCGATCGCGCCTACCATGACGCCCCACGTGGGCACTCGTCCAAGCGACGATTCCGGCTGGCGGAACCGAATGGGGTCCTCCAGCCAGCGCTTGCTCCCGACCGCGGCGACGAGCGCCAGCGCGCTCGCGGCCAGCAAATAGCTTCGATCGTCAGTGTGAGACCAGACCTTGACCGCGGCCACGAAGGGCCAATGCCACAAGTACCAGCCGTACGAGTACCAGCCGATCCAGGCGAGGACGCCGGCCACCGCCGCGGGGACGGGCAGACGTGATCCGCGACGGATGCCCTCCAGCAGCAGGGCGGTGCCGACCACCGGGGCAATCGTCTCCAGCAGCGGCTCGGCGGCTCGAAGCGCGGGGAACGCCAGCAGAGCGACAAAGGGCACCAGGCCGAGCGCGACGTACAGGCGCCCAGGCCACTTCGCCGAGCCGGTCGGTGGAGAAACGGCTCGGAGGCCGATGAGACCGCCGGCGGCGAGCTCCCACAGGCGGGCAGGGGTGAGAAAGAACACGTGCGGGTTGCGCCGGTGCACAAGCGAGATCATGAGGACCAGCGAAAGCACCCCCAGGCCGGCGATGGCGGTCGCCAGCGTCCGTTGGCCGTTGAGCCGCAGGCGTCGGGCGAGCCACGCCGCGCCAACCAGCAGCAACGGCCAAACGACGTAGAACTGCTCCTCGACTCCGAGGCTCCAAAGATGGAGGTAGGGACTCTCCTCCAGGGGCTGGTCGAAGTACCCGACGTCTCGCTGGGCGAATGCTACGTTGGCGACGTAGGTCGCGCCGGCAGCGGCGTCGTGCATGAGCCCGCGCCACTCGAGGGGCGACCAGACGAGCATGCCCAGGCCGATGGTCGCCACCACGACGAGCGCCAGGGCCGGCCAGAGCCTGCGGACTCGGCGTGCCTCGAAGGCCTGCCAGCGAATTGTGCCGGTACGCTCGAGCTCGACGACGAGCAATCGGGTGATGAGGAACCCAGAGAGGACGAAGAAGACGTCGACGCCGATGAACCCGGCAGAGCTCCAGGGGAGTCGGGCGTGGAAGGCGACGACTGCGAGGACGGCCAGTCCGCGCAGGACGTCGAGTTGGTCAAGGTAGAACTTGTCGTGCCCGGCCCGAGGCGGGGCGGTCACCGATGGCATGCTGGCTCGCGAGCGGGTGCTCCAGCCCGGGCACCGGGCCCGGGTGGCGGCGTGCAAGGCTACCGGATCGGCCTAGCCGTTGCTGGCGCCTCCTGCACATCCCGCACCAATCGCTCAAATGGCTTGGCGAAGGCCATTCACGCCGTGGACCATCCAGGATAGCGACCGCGAATGTCAGTCACTTCTCGCGCCTGTCGCTCGGCGCTCCATCCCAACTCCGCGGCCATCAGATCGGCCGTCTCGGCCAAGGCCTCGTCCGCCGGCCGTCCGCCGGTGCCTAGGTCGGTGCGACGGAGCACGCAGTCGGCGAGCGTGCAGGCGAGCTCTTCCCGGACTGCGTAAACGACCTCGGCTCTGAGCGTATCGGTGCCCGCGATGGGTTGACGCCCGTTGGGGATTGCATCCGCAAGGCGCAGCACGTCACCAAAGGCGCTGCCGTGATTGTGGGCCAGGTGTGAGGCGACGGGATCATCGCCCGTCGTCCGCAGCGCGTCTTGCACCTCGCGCACCAGGCCCGCGAAACGGTCGAATCGCGCGCCCGCGAGCGGGGTGTCTTCCGTCCGGCAGGGGGCAGCTCGGCCCAGCTTGCGAACGACGAGATTCATGGCCTGCTCGGACAACCCCCGGGCGGTGGTGAAGCGGATGCTCATCGCGGTCACCAGCCCCTTCACGCCCTCGATCGATTCGTGGTCGATCAGATGGGACCGTTTGCCGAAGCTCAGGTCTACCGCTCCCGAGTCGTTCTGGCCGAAGGGAAGGAGGCCGGCATACACCATCGCCACGTCATCGAGCGTGATCTCGAATTCGGGGACCGCCGAGCGGATTTCGTCCACGAAATCCGCCACCTCGGCTTGCGTGACCTCGAGCGAATAGGGATCGCCGGGCCAGACGCGGCTGTTCACGCCAATGAGGGTGCGATCGCGCCACGGCACGAGGAACACATGCCGGTTACCGCGACTCAGCACCGCGTCGGGGTCTTTGTATTTCGTTTGCGCGGCGAGCGCCCGGCCGGTGACGAGCGGACGCCGTATCACAACGGCCATGTCACGCGACAAGGGGATCGTCCGCTCGCGCCGCAGCCCCTGATTCAGATAGAGCTGCTCGGCGAAGGGGCCGGACGCGTTGACCACCATCCGCGCCCGCACGTCGAACTCGCCGCCCCCCGCCCGATCGGTGACGTGCACGCCGATCACCCGATCGTCCCGGCGCAGAAGCCGCGTCACCTCGCAGTAGTTGGCGACGACGGCGCCGCGCGCGGCGGCGGAGCGGAGGAATTCCCACACCAATCGCGGCGGGTTGTACATCTGGCCGTCGCAGAACACGCCGGCACCGACCGGTCTGGTCGAATCCAGGTGCGGGAACCACTCGAGCAGCTGGCGCCGGGAGACCAGACGACCCGCCGGGATGCGCCGATCGGGGTCGGGGATGCCTCGATTGCGGTCCGCGGTTACGGCACTCAGCAGCAGGAACGCCGCGCCCAAGGCTTCGCTCCCTTGCATCCCGTGGCCGTACGTCGGCACGACGAATGGCAGGGGATGGACGAGGTGCGGGGCGATGCGGAGCAGGGCGGAGCGCTCGCGACACGACTCACGAACACGCTTGAAGTCCAGGTGCTGCAGGTAGCGGATACCCCCGTGGACCACTTTCAGCGACGACGCCGACGTCTCGGCGCAGAAGTCGGTCCGCTCGAGCAGGGCCACCGAGAGGCCCCGAAGCGCCGCGTCCCACGCCATCGTTGCCCCGGACACCCCTCCGCCGATCACTACGACATCGAACTCCGTGTCGGCGAGGCCGCCGAGGTCACGCCGCATCGGCCGCCTTCGTTCCCCAGGCGACCATCATGTAGCCGGGATTGAACGGGATGAGCTTGTCGAGCAGGGTCCAGCCGCGCAGCGCGGGATAGAGCGCGGAGTAGATCTTGTAAGCCGTCCCGACCTTGTTGAGCGCCTCGCCGGACATGGGCGCGGTGTCCCCGTGGAAGTCCTGCTGGCCCGGGTCTTTCGCCTTCATGGCCTTCCGATGATACGCGTAGTTGAGCAAGTCCTCGAGAAACTCCGTGAAGAATCGGCAATAGTCGGCGGTGCCCTTCACGCGGATTCCGTGGCGCTCGAGCAGCGCCCGCGCGGCCGCCGGAGGATACCCATCCCGTGCATGCCCGAATCCCTCTTGATCGGCCGTGAAGCCCAGACGCCGCTTCACCGCGTAGCCGAGCCTCCCGTGCTCCCCCTTCGGGGCCATCAGCAGGAAGTCTCCGCCCGGCTTGAGCACGCGCACCATCTCGGCCACGTACGGCTCGTCGTTCTCGATATGCTCGAGAAAGTTGATCGCGACGACGACGTCGAACGCACCGGTCTTGAAGGGCACCTCGGTCTCGCCGGTCTGGACGACGCGGTCGTGCACCAGTTGCCGGGCGGATTGGACGTGGTCGCGCTCGAAGTCGCAGCTGACCCAGGTGCCGCCACGCTCGCGCAGAAAGTGCGAGGTGAGCCCGGTGGCACACCCCAGCTCGAGGCAAAAGCGGCCCTCCACCGCGGGAAGGTGGCCGAGCAGCGCCCGCATCGTTTCCTTCTTTTTGAGCGAGCGCTTATAGAGCTGGAGCTGCCAGGGTTGGCTCACGACATACTCTCGATTGGATTGTCGGAACAATAGTTGACGCCGGGGAATTCTAAAGCACCCGCCTCACGGTCGGGTCTCAGTGCAAGCCCCGTGCTGGGCCAGCGAGGCGTCGGATGGAGTAGTGGGGGCCAGAGGTGTCGGGGACCGACACGCTCCGAATGGTCAGGCAGTCGCGCCGGTGGCCCGCCGCTGACCCGGCCAGAGGTGCCTCACGGGGCCGACCTGGGTCCGGCGACGGAGCACGGCCATCAACGACCGCCGATCGGGCCCAGGCAGCCTTCGCATGAGGTCCTGGGACAGACGCTGGAGTCGTGGAGCCTGCCCGCCAAGGCGCGCCGGGCTGTAGCCACCGAGGAGCAACGTCGCGCCGGCCTGTTGAGCCAAAGCGTCGGCTCGCGTGGTTCGGGCGTACCACGGAAAGCACAGGTGCTGAGCGGCAGGGTTGGGGCACTTGGTCGCCAGGCGTGCGAGCGAGGCCCGGATGTCTTCCACCACGGCCGCGTCTGCGGCTTCGGGGGTTTCCCGGGACCCCGAGCGGGGCGCAAGCCGCGCCAGGTCACTGAGCCCCGATGGTGACCACAGCACGTCCTCCCCCAACTCCAGCACGAAGCGCCGGCAACGCTCGATCGCGTCGGCGTCGGGGTGGAAGGCGGTCGTGGCCGTGTATCGGGGGCGGCCCAGGAAGATCGGCGTTCCGACCGCCGGGACGGCATCGCCGCGAACCCGCGGCACGGGAATATTCGCGGTGAAGCGGGTGTCGGTTTCGGAATCGACGAACCCCACCACCTTATTCGAGACCGGAACGTGGTGGTGATAGCAACTGTGGGACCCGACGTCCAGCACTCCGCGCGAGACCGCCGCGCGCAATTCCGCCCAACCGGCAAGCTCTCGGGTCGCTGCGTCGGGCACCAATTCGGTGACGACGAACGCGATTCCGCGGTAGGCGTAGCGCTCCAGGAGCGGAACCGCCACCCGCGACAACGACTCGTCCCCGTCATCGAACGTGAGCGCCACCGTTCGTCCATCGGGCTTGACCTCGCCACGGCCGTAGGCGGCAAGCTCCTCCGCGCCGGCGGTGCGATAGCCGCTGCGCTCGAGATAGGCGAGGTCGGCCTCGAAGGAGGCGTCGACCACGTGGTAGACGAACACGGGCAGCACGTCGGGCCGATCGCTGCGGTAGGCGTAGACGAATCGGGGCAGGGCGCGCGCGGCAAGCGCCGCGAGCGGCGGAATCGTCTTCTCGAGCGAGCGGCGGATAACAGCGGAGCGAGCGATCATCAATCCCTTGGAATTACCGGCGCGCCAACCGGTGACCAGGCGCGGCGGGTCGCCTTCCGTGCCGCGCGGGCGGCCTCGAGCACGGTCAACGTCTCGCGGGCGCAGCGCCCCCACGTGAACTCAGCGGCCCGGATCCTTCCCCGGGCGATGAAGCCGTCCCTGCGGCCGTTCTCGGTCAGCGCATGGGTCATGCCCTCGGCGATGGCCTCGACATTCTCCGGGTCCACCAGGATCGCGTTGCCATCCGCGACTTCCTTGCTGCCGAATCGATCGGACGTCACGACCCGACACCCAACGGCCATGGCCTCGAGGACGGGGCCCGGGCAGGCCTCGTACAGCGACGGCATGACCAGGGCGGTCGCGGCCGCGTAGAACGTGGGCAGCTCATCCTGGGGCACCCAGCCGGTCCACCGGACCCAATCGGAGATCCCTAGCTCCTCCGGCAGCCGGCGATCGGCTTCGCAGAGGAAACGGTTGTCACCCCCGGCAACGACGAGATGCACGCCGTTGCTGGGGCCGACGCGGGCGAAGGCGCGAACGAGCCGCGCGAAGTTCTTCGGCGGATAGAGCGAGCCGGCGAACAGAAAGAAGCGCTCGGGCAGGGCGTGCTTCTCCCGGGCCTGCTTTACCGCCGCCGGGGTGACCGGCCGCCGGAACACGTCGTCGACGCCGAGATACACCCGATGGACCCGCTCGGCCGGCACGCCCATGTACTCGATCACGTGCTGGCGCGTGGTCTCGGACACCGCGACGATGCCGCTCGCCTTCGCCGCGTATCGGGGGAGCGCGAACCGGAAATTGACCCAGTCGCCGAACGGCAGGTCGCGGCGGTGAAACGGGCGGTTGTAGCCGTGGCACACCCAGACGTTGGGGCAGGGCGCGGCGAGCGCCATCGAATACTTGGGATTGAACAACACGTCGATACCGGTGCGCCGGGCGGCGAGCGGCACGGCCACCTGGTCCCACAGCGCGCGCGACCGGGTCGGCATGGCCATCTCCAGCACGCGCGGGTGGCCCGCGAACGTCCCGATCACCTTGGGGTCGTGATAGAAGAACACGTACTCGTGGTCATCACGGGCAAGAAGGGCGGTCAGCAGCCGTCGGGTGTAGGCCTTCACACCACCAGGATGCTGATCCAAGTGTCGCAACATCACGCCAATGCGCACGAGTATTGGGTAGCGGCGGCGACGATGCGGGCGCTGACGAGCCGTCAGCGTCCTGCTGGAGCTAGGCTGGTAAGGGAGTGGGAGGCGGGCCGCGTACCGCTTCTCGCCCATCACCGAGCCGATGAGAACCGCTTTGCGCGCTTCGATCTATGGAGCAGCCCAGGGCAGTTCTTCACGACTCGGGGACCTTGACTCCCACGCCGCAGAACGGCGATCCTCCGGTCTGAATCCGAAGGCGTTTGGAGTCCGGCAGAAAGGTCCTCGGGGCGAGCTATGTTACAGCACGAAGCGTGCCTACGCTAGGGTGCAGGTTCCTGCAGGGGTAGCGCTATTCTTGGCAGCCGGCCGAGCGCGACCCGCCTCCCTGCCGGCTCAAAATCAAGCACATCAGCCCCAGGACGGTCCGTGAGCGTCAACTGGCGGAAGCCGGTCATTCTCTCGCTGCTGCGTATGTCCCGCAGCGGCGTTCCGGCGGAGCTCGATCTGATCAGCCGAATCGAGCGGTCCGCCGAACGGATCGCCGAGGTCCAGCGGGGCCGCTTGGTGGCGCTGCTGCGTCACGCGTGGGAGCAGGTCCCGTACTACCACGACGTGCTCGAGTCGTGTGGCGCCGTGCGCGATGGCCGGGTCGACCCCGACCGGTTTTCCGAGATCCCGTTTCTGACAAAGGACGTCATCCGGGCCCAGGGCGACCGGCTCCGGGCGAAGGCGCTCCCTGGCGGGCGCAAGGCGTATCCGAACGCCTCCGGTGGCTCCACGGGCGAGCCGGTGCGCTTCTACCAGGACAGTGGCTATTGGGACACGACGATTGCCGTCCGGACCTATCAGTTCTCGACCGTCGGGAAGCAGATCGGCGAGCGGGAAATGAAGATCTGGGGGAACGAACGCGACCTGTTCGAGGGGACGCTCGGCTGGAAGGCCACGCTTCAAAACCTCGCCTATAACCGTCGCTTCGAGCAGTGTTGGCACCTTCCCGAGGCGCAGATCCTGAAGATCCTTCGCGACGTCGACACGTGGAAGCCGAACCTGCTCTGGTGTTACCGGGACGGGATCGACGCGGTCGCGAAATACGTGGTGGGGCACGGGCTTACGCCGCATTCGCCGGCTGCCATAGTCCTCGGCGGTGCGACGGTCTACCCCTACATGGCCGACGTGATCCAGCGGGCATTTCGCTGCCCGGCGATCAGCGCGTACGGATCACGCGAGGTTGGCGCGGTGGCTTGCCAGTGTCTGGAACGGGCGGGCCACCACATTGCCTCCCACGCCAACATCGTCGAAACCATCGATGCGGCCGGCCGGACGATGGTGGGGCAGGACGGGGAGCTGGTCATCACACCGCTCAGCAACTACGCGATGCCGTTCCTCCGATATCGGATCGGCGACAGGGGCAGGCTTACGGACGGAAAGTGCCCTTGTGGCCGGGGCTTTCCCCTCCTTGAGTCTCTGTCAGGTCGGATGGTCGAGGTTCTGCTGAACGCCAAGGGCGAGCAAGTCGACCCGATCTACTTCATCCAGCTCCTGGCGGTGATCTTCAATCAGGGGTTTGTCCGGAAGTTCCAGGTCATGCAGGACGAGGACGGCGCGCTGACCTTGAACGTCGTGCTGGAGACCGGCGTCACGAAGGAAGCGGCCCAGCCGAATCTCGACGTCGTGGTGGACAAAATCCGCCTCGTGATGGGCACGACCTTCCCACTCGAGGTCAAATTCGTAGACGACATCCCGCTTTCGGCGTCTGGCAAGTTTCCATACGTCGTGCGCCGCGGCTCACTCGCCCCTCGAACGTCCTAGTTCTCGTCACCCGTCGCGAAGCCGTCCCGTCAGGTGGTCCGCCAGGCGGAGCGCCAACGCGGCGATTGTGAGTGAGGGCTGCATCGCCCCGCCGGTCACGAACACCTCAGACCCGCAGACATACAGGTTCGGCGACTCGTGGACCTTGAGATCGGCGTCCACCACGCTCGCGGCCGGACTTCGCCCCATGCGACAGGCGCCCTGGTGATGGCGAGACCAGGCAACTTCCAGCTCGTGGACGCCGCGGGCGCCGAGCCGCGGAAGCCACGCGAGCAGAACGCCGCGGGCGCGGTCGAGCAGTCGCCGATCTTCATCCGAATAGCTCATGATCAGATGGGCGATCGGATTCCCAAAGCGGTCGGTCTGCGATTGGGACAGGGTCACCCGGTTGGCGAGCGAGATCTTCATCTCGACCCCGGCGCCGACGAAGAGTGGCGCCCGCGCAATTCGCCCGAGCCCATTCACGACCGTTCGCGGGATGTTGGACAGTCGGAACGTCGCGATGTGGTTCGGCAGGACCCACGCCTGGCGGATGACGGGATACACGCTCCCGAGGCCTTCACCGCGGAACGCACTGTAATACTGGTGCGTCCGCGCCACCTTGTTGGTCGGCACGATGGTTCCCCAGGAGTGCGGAATCGTGGCGGTGAAGCTGACGTTGGGATGCTCGTTGAACCCCCGTCCGACCATGTCGTGCGCGTTGCCGATCCCATTCGGGAACTGCTCCGACTTCGACAGCAATAGCATCCTCGGCGACTCGATGCCGCCGCAGGAAACCACGAAATGGCGCGCCCGCGCGATCTTGGTGGTCCCGTCGAACGCTTTGACCTCGACACCGGTGATGCGTCGATCGGGGCCGGCGAGCAGCCGGGTTACGGTCGCCCCCGTGACCATGGCACACCGGCCGGAGGCGAAGAACGTCGGCAGGATTTCGCGTTGCACGTTGAAGATGCGGTGCGTCTTCGTCGGCGTGGCGGTGGCCGATTCCTCGAAGGCCACGCCGAGTCGGCCGCCAAGCTGCTTCAGAAACGAGATGTCTGGACTCGGGGGAAGCGGCAGCGGGTTCTTCCGCGGTGGCGAAAACTCCGACCGCGGCCCGCCCCGCACTCGCAGCAACCGCTCGGCCTGATCGTAGTGCGGATCCAGGTCGGCGTAGCGGATGGGCCAGGGGTTCTCCGGCGGCGTGTAGGCGTGCGGCTCGAAGTCCGAGGGATGGAACCGTTCGCAGCGTCCCGTCCAGAAGTTCGAGTTGCCACCGACGAGGCGGGACGTGGTGCGCGAGCGGGGATAGTCGGTATCGCCGCTGAACTCGTATCGGGCGAGGGAGCGAATCCGCTGGTCCGTCAGCCAACCGATCAGGCCCCGCCCCGACTCCAGCAGCAGCACTCGCGCTCCGCGGCTGGCCAGCGCGCTCCCGAGTAAGGTGCCGGCCGGACCGGATCCGACGATGCAGACGTCGTAGGGCTCGGCCGCATCGAGCGGCGCCAGACCGGAATGGTGCGTGTGCTCGGGCAATGCCGGCTCTCCCCGCATCAAGGGTGGCGTGGGTTCGCTGTCGCGGTGTGGCGGGTGTGCAACGACGACCTACTCCTCTGCCAGTCGATTCCCGAGAGCGCTATCGGCTCGGTTCGCGGCCGGGGCCTGCAGGCTTCGGGCCGCGAGCCAGCTCGAGGCCGTCGCCCGAAACAACCAACCGACCCCGGCGCCGTAGACCAGGCCCACGAGGCCCCCCCAGTGGACTCCGAGCCACGCGCCGACCAGGCCCAGCGCCGCCGCCGCCCAGGCGATGGCCCCTAGCCCGGCCAGGGAGCGGGAGGAGCCCACCGCGTTGACTGTCGCGACGGCGAGGGAGCCGAGGGGCTTGAGCGTGCCCACGGCGATCGCCGCGAGGATCAGCGCTGCGGGCAGCTCATAGCGCCCCTTCAGGAACAGCCGAAGGACGACCGGCGCCAGCCACCACACCGCCGCGGTCGAGAGCACGCACGCGCCCAGCACGACCAGAGTTTCCTGCCGCAACACCCGGCGCCGCTCTATTGCGTCCCTGGCCGCCCGCAAGCTTGGCAGAAGGGCGAAGCCGACTCCCTGGTTCAGCATCTGGAAGGGGGATCCCGCCAGCGTCGCGAGGACGCTGTACGTCGCGAGGTCCTGCAGGCTCAGGGCGCGCGGTATCACGAGCCGTTCGATGGCTCCGAGCAACATGCTCGCGCCGACGACGCCCACGACGGAGAACGCCTCACCCCAGGGAAACGGTGGGTCGGGGTAGTGGAGGTGAGGACGGTCCTGGAACACCTTCCACCAGCCGAAGCAGGTAAATGCCGCGAGACTGACCGTATAGACCGCCGCGGGAACGAGCGCCGTCTCCGGCCGCCAGATCTCGGTCGCAACCGCGGCGATGAGCACAGATAGATTGGTACACTCGGAGAGAAGCAAGGAGAGGCCGTATCGCTGGCGGCTCTGGTAGTGTCCGACGGTCACGAGCTTGGACGCGCCGGCGATGGTCGCAAGCGCGGTGAGCAGCAGCAGAGAGAAACTGATCGGATACAGAACTCCAGCGCCGACGGCGAGACCGAGGCCGACCAACGCGGACGTGAGCAGCGTGCGGCCGAACAGTCTGGGCCCAGGATCCATTTGGTGGCGATTCACGATGATCTGAGCGCCGAGCGGGCCGGTCAGGATGCCGAGCGTGATGATGGCCAGCACCAGCGAGAAACGGCCGTATTCTTCTTTGGGAAGCACTCTCGCCAGCATGAGGTTGGCCACCGCGAAGGCGCCGCCACTCAGCCCCAGCACGAGGGCGGCGCGGAGGGCGGGAGATCTCCAGGCCGAGCGCACCATGCGGACACCGGGCAAGAGTGATGCGGACATCGAGCTCCAATCGGGTGATATGGCTGGACCCGCGGCGGGCCAGCGGTGGAACCGGCTCGTGCGTAGCTCTGCGGCAGGTCTCGTTGAGCAGGTAACCGCGGGGGTCCGGTGGGCACGGGACTTGCCCCGTCACCCCCGCTGCCTCTCAGTCAGTTTCCCCGCTAACGCTGGGGTCCCCGAGTCACCGGGAGCGTAAGTCAAT
The DNA here is from genome assembly GCA_035487215.1 of Gemmatimonadales bacterium. Lineage (GTDB taxonomy): Bacteria > Gemmatimonadota > Gemmatimonadetes > Gemmatimonadales > GWC2-71-9 > DASQPE01. The sequence continues at coordinate 2,986 of DATHMJ010000054.1, read as the reverse complement.
GTGTGGCATTTGCGGCATCGTGCAAAGCGATCCCCACGCGACGTGTGACCCCGCGCTGTTCGAGGCGATGCGTGACAGTCTGACGCATCGTGGTCCCGACGACGCCGGCAGCATGGTTGAGCCCGGCATCGCGCTTGGCTCTCGTCGGCTGGCGATCCGCGACCTCTCTCCGCGCGGCCACATGCCGATGCAGACGCCCGACGGTCGCTACACCATCGTCTACAACGGTGAAGTCTACAACAGCAACGAGCTGCGCCGGCAGCTCGAAGCTCGCGGCTGGACGTTCCGGTCGACGAGCGACACCGAGGTCGTGCTCTACCTGTTCGCGGAACAGGGTCCCGCGATGCTCGATCGGCTCAACGGCATGTTCGCGATCGCCATCTGGGATCGCCACGAACGCGCGCTCTTTCTCGCGCGTGATCGCCTGGGCGTGAAGCCGCTGTACTACGCGCGCGGCCGAAACAGCCTCAGTTTCGCGTCCGAGCCGAAGTCGCTGTTCGCCGCGGGCATGAGGCCCGCGATGAATCAGTCGGCGTGGGACGAGCTGATGTGCTTCTCATTCGTCTCCGGTGAAGAGACCGTGTACGACGGAGTCGTTCGCCTGCTGCCCGGTCATTTCCTCGTGTGGCGCGACGGCGCGGTAACGATCACGCGTTGGTGGAACCTCGGCGAGCGCGTAGCGACGCCGATGGATGGCTCGCCCGATGAGTGGTTCCGGAGCGCGTTCGACGATTCGGTCGGGCTCCGTCGGATCAGCGACGTGCCCATCGGTGTGCTGCTGAGCGGGGGACTCGACTCGGCGAGCGTGGCCGCCTCATTGGCGATCCAGGCCGGCACCGGGGTCGAAAGCTTCACGATGGGGTTCGCGGAGCGGGGATTCGACGAGCGGCCGCTCGCGCGCGAAGTCGTGAGCCGATGGGGGCTCACGTCGCACGAGATGACGGTGAGTCCTGCGGACGTCCCCGAGCTGATCGCCGAAGCGGTGCGGTTCAACGATGAGCCATTGGCCCACGGCCATGAGCCGCACCTTCTTGCCATCTCGCGCCACGCGAAGCCGCGAGTCACCGTGCTCCTGTCGGGCGAGGGCGCCGACGAGCTGCTCGGCGGCTACCCACGCTACCGTCCGCTGCTCTATCCGGGCGCGCTGCGCGCGGCGCAGGGCTTGGTCGGCCCCGCGGCCCGCCGAATGGTGGGGGCGGGGCGCCGGGCGAAGCTCTATCGCCTCCTCGGACTGCCCACGCTCGACGCCGCAGTTCTCTTCAACGCGTCCGATGTGCTCCCCACGCATCTCGCCGCGCTGGGCCATCCGGTGCGAAACGATTTCGCCTACCGCCGGGGCGTGCTCGATGAAGCGCGCCGAGCCTACCCGGCCTCGCCGGTGCGACAGGCCATGTACCTCGATCAGCACACGTTCCTGTGCTACCTGCTCGATCGCAACGACAAGATGACGATGGGTGCGTCCATCGAGTGCCGCGTTCCCTTCCTGGACTACCGACTGATCGAAGGGGCGGCGCGCCTGCCGGACTCGGTCTTGTTCCGAATGGGAAAGGGCAAAGCCATCCAGCGCAGCGCCCTTGGAGATCGGATTCCCCGCCCGTTGCACCACGCTCGCAAGTGGGGCTTCGTGGTCCCGTGGGTGCGCTATCTCCGCGAAGTGCCGGCGTTCCGCGAGCAGGTGATGGCGCTTTCGCGGGGGATTGCGGTCACCGATGGGCCCTTCGAACGGCGGCTGGTAGACGGGTTGGCGCAGCGGTTCCTCGCCGGCGATCACGCGGCGGAACCGCTGGTGGTGAAGCTGCTCAAGGTGACCCAGTGGCACGACGCCTGTATCGCACCCCTCACCGCGCGGCCATCGGCGCGAGCGTCGTAAGGGGCGCGGCCGCGTCCCCGCTTTCGTCCGTCTGGGCGATGAACTGTCGATACCACCGCTCGGCGCTCAGCAGCAGCCACAGCCGGTTGCCGTGGTCGAGCTTCCGGCCTAGATGCTCGTCCAGCAGTCCCTGCACTCGATCCGCCCGCAGATAGCCGTCCCGCACCAAAGCGCTCTGCTGTAGAATGCTCGCGCCAAGCTGACGCAGCTCGGCATCCATCACGTACATGAGCGGTGAGGCGAAGCCCTGCTTCGGCCGTCGGAGCAGCAGGGGTGGCAGGTATTTCTCCGCCAGCCGCCGCTCGAGATAGCGGAGCTTGCGGCCGTGGATCTTGAGCGACACCGGCACCCGTGCCATGAATTCCGCCAGGCGCGGATCGAGGAACGGCGAGCGCGACTCCAGACTGTACGCCATCGTCGTCCGGTCGAGGATCATCAACGAGTGCTCGGGCAGCCGCGTCGCGGCGTCCACGTACATCATCTTGTCGATCGGATCGGTGGCATTGGGCGCCTCATAGTGCGCCAGCACGCAGGCATCCGCGCGCCGGTCGGCGACCTGGGCTTTGAACCGATCGGTGTAGAGCCGGGCGCGCTGGCCGCCGTTGAACCAGAAATACTGCATGCTCTCGGCGTACCGCTCGGCACCGACCTTCGAGGCCATCAAGTCGGCCCACCTGAGCTTGTGGGTCACGCTCTTGAAGGTGAACCGGTCCGGCAGCCGGCTCAGCAGCCAGCGGGCCACCAGGCCACGCACCGCCTCCGGTACCTGCGCGTAGCGATCCAACCAGCGATTGGCCGCGTACCGGTCGTACCCACCGAACAGCTCGTCACCACCGTCGCCGCCCAAGACGACCTTGACGTGCTGGGCCGTCATGCGGCTCAGATGCAGCAAGCAGATGGACAGCGGATCGGCCGGCTCGTCCAGCGCCGTGATCAGCCGAGGCAGATCCCGCATGACGTTGGGTTGAATCTCCTCGGCATGATGCTGAGTGCCGTAGCGGGCCGCCACTTCCGCCGCCGCCGGCAGCTCGTTCAGCGCTCCGTAGGGGATCCCCATCGAGAACGTTCGCAGCTCGCCGCCAACCGTCTGCGCCGCGAAGGCCGCAATGAGCGTCG
>DATHMJ010000053.1:0-2644 GCA_035487215.1 Gemmatimonadales bacterium | reverse complement strand
TGGAGGGCTGGACGCCGCCGTCCTACGCGCGGCATCGGGAAGCGCTGGTCGCCCGTGCCGGCCTGCCCGATCTCACCGGCCGGGTGCGGTTCCTCGGCTGGCGGACGGATGTACCGAGTCTCCTGGCCCGGGCGAGCCTTCTCTGCTGCCCGTCGCGCCTCGAACTGCGCGAAGGCTTCGGGGTGGTGGTCGTGGAGGCGAAGCTGGCGGGTGTCCCGAGTATCGTCTCTCCTACCGGCGCCCTTCCGGAGCTCATCGAGCATGGGGAGGACGGCTGGGTTGCCTCGGAAGTGAGCGCGGCGGCGCTCGCCGAAGGACTGGAATACTTCCTCAAAGATCCGGTCCGACTTCAGCGCGCGGGGCACGCGGCCCGCCGCTCTGCCGAGCGGTTCAGCAGCGACCGGTTCGCTGAGGCGTGGTGGGCCGTCTTTCAGGAGAAGAGGGAGCGGCGGCCGGGTTCGCCTGAACGATGACCTTGCGGCCGTTATCCCGACCACGTCGCCCCCTCGTACATCTCGACGCGGGCTCTCCGCTCGGCCGGTTGCTGCGGCTGCCCATCCGTCTCGTTCCTCCCACCGCCGTGGTGCCCGTCTTGAGCGGCCCGCTGCGCGGCATGCGCTGGATCGCGGGCTCGGCACCCTCCGGCGCGTGGGTTGGCACCTTGGAGCGCGCAAAGCTCAAGCAGTTCATCCGGCGCCTGCGGCGCGGGATGACGGTCTGGGACGTCGGCGCCAACGTCGGACTCTACACGCTTCCCAGTGCTCGGGCCGTCGGGCCTACGGGTCGTGTCTACGCGTTCGAGCCGATGCCGCGGAATCTCGGCCTCCTCCGTCGCCACCTCGCGATGAACCGACTCTCGAATGTGGAAATCTACGAGGTGGCCGTGGGCGACACGGGGGGGACCTTGCGGATGGCCGAAGGCGACTCGCCCAGCGAGTTCCACGCTGACCCCGCTGGACGCTGGCTGGTGCCGGCTGTCACCTTGGATGAATGGCTCGCGGCGAGCGGCTCGCCTTCGCCCGACTTGGTCAAGATCGACGTTGAGGGAAGCGACGATGCCGTGCTGCGTGGGGGCGCGCGCACGTTCGCCGCGTACCGGCCGCCCATCTATCTTGCGCTGCATGGCGAGCACCAGCGGCGAGAGTGCGCCACGCTGCTCGCCAGTCTGGGGTATCGCGTCACTTTCCTCGAGCACGGGATGGGACCCGAGGAGAGCAGCGAGTGGCTGGCGGAGCCGCTCTGATGCGCCAAGTTCTGATTATGGGCTCCTGCCGAGTCCGCCGAGGCCTCCACGCTGGCTCACGCGTCGAGCCGAACTGAGCCGTGAGCGAGCGTGTCTGCCGCGACAACGCCCTCCGAGACAAGCCCGCCTTCTCCCCCCTCACGGACCTCTTCGCCGAGGTCCCCGAGCCGCGCTCCCTCGACTTCTGCCACGCGAGCGAGACAGCCAATCGCGAGATTGCTGAGCGGATCACCGAGCTCGCCACCCCACTCGTGTCTCCGAGGCGGGCGAGGGTTTCTGGGCGACTTCGACCGCAACTCGCGTCGCACCAACGTGGGCGGCCATCACGTACGGTCTTGCCGGCTGCGACGACGTCCGTTACGCCCATCGCGCCGCGGAGATCGTTGGCGTACCGTGGATTTTCATCCGCTGCACAGCAGCAGATGTTCAGATTGGCTGGAGCAGCGGACCAGCTACGTCCAGGAAACCGATGGACTCATCCAGCTTGTGGATCTGATGCACATGGGAGACTCTACCTTGGTCAATCTCGGGTTACCGGCTCGCCCGCGGCTGCGTTACTATCACGCCGAGGAAGTCTTCTGGCGCGTCCCCCAGACGCATGAGCGGATCGAGAGGATGATTTTGCGCAGGGTTCACTGAGTTGCGAGTCTTTGGCCGAGAGAGCGTGGTAGCGGTGGTGTCGGATTGGTTCGACCGGCTGGCCGTCCCCGATGCGGACGAAGCCTATGACATATCTGGATGACCCGGTCGCCTCAAAGCGACGGTCGCTGATCCCGCGAAGCCGTCGCGCGCCATGCTGGATGGCAGCGCGTCTCGCTGGCTCCGGCACCGGCTGGCGGCCGGCCGACACTCAGACGACGGCCGACGAGCGGGGCTGCCTCATGAAGTATGCCGTAGGCCAACGGAGTCTGGTTGAGATTGGTGTCATGCACGGTGTCAACACGCGCCCTTGCGGAGCCTGATGGATCTGTCCGGCACGATCACGGGCATCGATCCCCCGTGCGGCCGGGTCGTTCTCTTGCGGCGGTGGAGACACGAGGCGGTGGTCGCGTGGTCCACCCTGATCGACCTCTTGTTCGTTGACGGCGATCATTCCTGGGCCGGGATCGACCGTGACTGGCGCGGCTGGAGGCGTCACGTCGTGCCCGGCGGGGCGGTAGCCTCACACGACAGTCGCAGCGTGTCCGGGCGCCCCAACCTGGACAGCCGTCGGTGAGCGCGCCCGCGCTCAGCCGGCGCCGGCTCCTGGCTCGCGGAATCGCCTGGAACACCTGGTACCACCTCTTCGGGACGGCCCTCGCCCTGGGTGCCATGATGATCCTGGTCCGCATCATCCCGCCGGCGGAGTACGGCCGTTTCGGCGCCGCGCTCGGCCTCCTCGCGCTCTTGAACTCGTTCAAC
>DATHMJ010000052.1:0-3588 GCA_035487215.1 Gemmatimonadales bacterium | reverse complement strand
CGCCGGACGCACAGCATACGGTCACGCCCAGGACCGCGGCTGCCTGAAGCGCTTGGTCGTAGGCCTGAAGCGATTGCGCCGTCCAGCTCGACTCGGGCCCGCCCCAGCTGATCGAGATGACCGACGGCCGGCGGTGCGTGTCGTGGACCGCCTTCGTGATCGCATCGAGGAAGCCCGAGTCCGTGTTGGGGGCGAAGTAGACCGCCAGGCGCGCGCCGGGCGCTATGGCTCCCGCAACCTCGATGTCGAGCAGGACCTCTCCGTCCGCGTTCGTGTCCACGCCGGGGGTGTTGTGGGCACCGTCGACCGAGACGGCGGTGACATGCGGGGCGTGCACCCCGAGCTGGGCGAAGTAGCTCTTGAGCTCCGCCGCGCGATAGCCGCCCCCGAGCTCGATGATCCCGATGCACTGCCCCCGCCCGTCTCCATTTGGAAAATTGTAGAGCCTCGCGACCTCGAGGGGGGTATACGAGGTGCCGGCGGCGTGTGGCTGGGCGCCCGGCGCATCATTCCGGCGGCGGTTGTGCGGCTTCGCCTGGGGGCGATCGTCGAGCCCGAAGACCCCCTGGACGACGTCCGCGAGCGCCGCCGGCACATGGACCGGACCGGTGCGTCCGCGGTAGGTCCCGCCCGGATGGACGTAGCGCTCGAGGGCGACGCCGAAGGCGTCGCTGAAGGCGGCCACGGTGCCCGAGAGCACCACGCTGCGCCGCGCCGCACTGATCTCGGTCACATCGAGCCCGTGCTCGTGCGCGAAGGCCTCGACCTTGGTGAGATCGCTCGCGTCGGCACCGTGGGCCGACGAGAACTCCTCCCGCGTGAGGTGGCGCCGTTTACTCGGAGGGCTGCTGCCGATGGCTTCAGCGGACGGTTGCGCGGAAGCCCTGGGACGCACGAGGACCGTGACCTGGATCCGTTCGCCGGGATCGACCGGACCCGTCGAACGTGCCCCGGGAAGCGCCGCTCGGTCACTGCCAGGGACGGGAACTCGCGTTGGAATCGACGCCATTGCTCTTCCTCCTCATTTGCGTTGAGAGATCGCCCGGCCGGCGTTCTACTGCGCGCGCAGCGGCGCCGTGACGCTGCGTGACCCGAACGTTCGGGATGTGACAACAAAAAGTCTGTCCGACGTCAGCGTAGCTCGGCCGTTGCCTTGCCCCCGAGGGGACGGCGCCGGACCGCTCCTTCCAGGAAGCGCAAACCGCGGGACACTCTCTGCCGGAGCGCGCTGGGCGTCAGCTCGACACCGCATCGATCCCGCATTTCCGCCACCACGCGCTCGTACTGAGGGGTATCCTCGGCGGGCCAGACCAGCTCGATCGCTTCCTTGACCTTCGGCGGAAGGAGCGAGAGGGCCGCCTCGACGTTGCGCACGAAGCGATCCACCTCGGTCTCGTCACCGAGGTCCCCGCCCGACTCCAGGAAGGCGCGGAACAGCCTGCGCTGCATGCGGTTCATGGGCGCGTGCTCTCCCGAGCCTCCTGGCCGATCGGGGTTGGTCGCATCTCCGCCTCGTCCGTAGCGACGTACGATCGGGGTTCCGCGCCGTGCGCTGCCGTTGCCACCACGGCGTCGGCCTCGGTGAACCGTTGATCCAGCACCCGCCAGACGTGAAAGGACGCACCGTCACGGGTTCCGTCGCCGTTGAAGACGTAGCTGTCCGCGACCGGCTGGTGGTGAAGAACCGCATCTTCCATCACCCGCGTCACCGCCAGGCGGGCATCTCCCACCCGCCGGCTGTTCATGAGCCGACGGAATCCGTGCCGTATCCCACCCCCGGCCTGGAGGACGTCGCCGGCGCGCGCGACGAGGTCTGCCGTGATGTCGATGACCTCCCGCCCGTAGGGCCTGTAGCCCTCGGCGCTGAAGGAGCGCGGATCGCTCGGGTGGAGGAGAACGATGTCCCCGGTCGCGACGTCCTCCTTGGTCAACAGCATGCCGTCGACCGCGGCGTCGCTCAGGATGATGAGCGGCCGTCGGCCCTTCGGCCACAGTGCGTTGACCTGCTCGATGACGATCAGAGCGTTCCGCGGCTCGCCGACGAAAAAGACGCAGTCGACCGGGAGGAGACGGTACGTGTCGCTGGGCGGCACGCCGAGCGGAGTCCACAGCACGACGGACTTCCCGCCCTCCTGAACGCGTTGCGTGAACGTCGTGCCGAGATAGCGGGCGTAGACGGGGTTCTCCGTATCTTCGACGACCCAGAATACCGAGCGTGCGGCCTTGATTGCGTAGTCGGCTGCGCGTTCGGCTTGCCGCTCGTCAGTCGGCGAGAGCCGGAAGACCGGCAGGTACTGTCCCGTCCGCTCCGCTGGCGGCAGCAGATTCGGAGAGGTCTCGGTCGGCAGGATGACCGGGATCGCTGGGGAGGCCTGCATATAGACCGGGAGCGCCTCCCGCGTACTGGTGCTGTCGAAGTGTCCGACGATCATGAGCGCATCAGGCTGGCGGGCGAGCTTCCGGGCGAGCGTCTGTGCCCGCGTCGTGTCCCCGTGGTCGTTCACGGACTTGATCGCGAGATGCGCACCGTCGATCGTGAGCCGGTCCAGGCGAGACGCCGTCTCCTGGATGCCGTGGTAGACGTCCTTCGCGACGGGCGCATCGAAATTGCCGACGACGTAGACCACATAGGGGTCGGGGCCCTCCCAGACGTTCGTCAGCCGGCTGATGATCACGACCGAGATGGCCATGCTCAGGAGCGGCCCGCCGACGTAGCCGACGATGATCCGGATCGGACGGTACTGCATCAGGGACTTTAGCCTGGACATGAGCGCCCTCCTTGGTCTCGTCGCCTCTGCATCGACCGGGCCAGTCGGAGGCGATGGGTCAGGTCGTGCTTGTTTCTCGCGGACGCGGGCGCGTCATGTGCGCTCCGGAGGACATCACTGTCCATTTCGAAGGACATCGCCGGCGGGAGGTGAGGCACCCGAGCGGCTCCGATCGAAGCAAGTCCGGGTCCGTCTCTTTGGCCCCCTTCGTGCTTGGGCTCGCAGGGGACCGGTGCTGCCATGAGCGGCAGAGCCACAGCGAGCGTCGACGAAGGCCGGGGTCGGTACGCTGACACCGTTCGATCCGCTGACGGCGTTCCCATGAGCGCGAAGCGACTGGTCGTGTGCACGGACGGGACCTGGAACGACTTCGTCAGGGGAGCCATCACGAACGTCGTCAAGATCGCGCGCGCCGTGAATCCCCGTGACGCGGGAGGGATGCCGCAGGTCGTGTACTACCACCCCGGGGTCGGAACGGGGACGGACCTGGTCGATCGTCTGGTAGGGGGGGCCACGGGCATCGGCATATCGGCGAACATCCGTGAGGCGTACAACTTCCTGATCCAGAATTACGTACCGGGCGACAAGATCTTCCTCTTCGGCTTCAGCCGCGGGGCGTATACGGCCCGGAGCCTTGCCGGCCTGATCCGGAACTCGGGGATCCTCACGCGGCAGAACGCACATCGCCTCGTCGAGGCATACGATCTGTACCGTGACCGCGATCCGTCGACGCATCCAAACGCCGCACGATCAGTGGATTTCCGCGATCGGTACTCGCATCCGGATGTCCGGATCACCTGCGTGGGGGTCTGGGACACGG
>DATHMJ010000051.1:0-3900 GCA_035487215.1 Gemmatimonadales bacterium | reverse complement strand
GAGATGCCTACCAAGGCGCCTACGTCCAGCACCAACTCGCGCGGATCTACCTGCTGGTGGGCGAGCCCGAGAAGGCGCTCGACCAGTTGGAGCCCTTGCTCAAGATCCCCTACCGCCTCTCGCCCGGGTGGCTCCGGATCGATCCTACCTTCGCGCCGCTCAAGGGCAACGCACGCTTCGAGCGGCTGGTGGCGGGGAAGTAGCTCACTTCTAGAGGTGCTGGCTGGGCGCACCTGCTACAGCGGAGCAACTACAGATCGCCGGCCGAACAGTGACAAGGACAGTGACAAACGCGCCCCACGCGGGCCAACGCTGGTCAACGCATCGAGAGCGTAAGTTGTTGCAAATCAGCGAGGGCTATCGCGGGCCAACGCTCGCAGTCGGTCTGATAAGCGTGAGGTCGGTAGTTCAACTCTACCCGGGCCCATTCGTCGATCTACTTGCCCCACTTGCGACCACGGTTGCGAGCGGGCTTGTGCACTTCGGAAAAGACGGCGGGTGTGTCCGTTGGTGCGTCCGTTGGTGTGTCCGTTCTTCAGCTACGCGAGCAGTTGCCCCCGGCACAACGCGGCAGCTGGCGATCGGATAACTCTAGCTGCCGGTCGCACCCCCGTCCTGGCGAACGGCCGCCGCAGCCTCGGACCGGGAGTCGAGCCACAGCCTCACGGCCGTGTAGCTGATCACCCCGACAACCAGGACTCGAACCGCTTCCAGCGGCAGCGACTTCACCACGAACGCCGCCAGCAGCACGCCCGGCACCCCGCCGATCGTGAGGCCAAGCGCCGCTCGGCGGTCAAACTTCCCGGCCCTCAGGAACCGCACGCTCGCCATCGGCATGACGCAGGCTGCCGAGCCCATCATGATCGGGAAGGCCGCCGTCGGGTTCATACCGAGCAGGCTCACCATGGCCATGCATGGCGCGTAGAGGCCGATCCCGAGCGTCACCAGCGCGCCGAATACGAAGTTGCCGATCACGGCAACGGCCAGCGGCGCGCCCTCAAGGCCGAGGGAGTCGCCACCGCGGGGGAAAAACCTCACCATCCGTAGCACGATGAACCCGGCGGTGACCAGGAGCGCCAGCGCCATACCGCGCTGGATCTTCCGGCGGTCCCACCCGGTTACGATCCCGGCCCCGATCCAGCCTCCGACTACGGCCGCGGCAACGAGGAGGCCAAGCGTGGTCGGCTCGACTTTGATCGCGGTGACGAAGATGGCGGCCTCGAGCACCGTGGGGAGGCTGTGGCCGACGTTGAGCGTGCCGGGAATCAGCTCATCGGGCACGCTCTTCCGTGCCTTGAACGCGGCCGTCGTCGGCGCGAACGAACCGATCCCGAGGGTATCGAAGAAGTTGGTGACGAAGCCTAGCGCGAGCAGGAGCGCGCTGGGACGGGTCGTGCGTTCGATGGTTGGCGAGGGGCCGGTGACGCTCATGATGCCGGGAACGTAATCGAACCCCGGCGAGCCACCTGAGATTAGCGGTTGAGGCGCTTACGGACGGGCGAGCGTCGAGCGATGGACGTAGCCGAGGACCCTGCCTTCCAGCACGACCCGATACCAGCCACCCACGAGCGAGTCCGCGAGGATCGTGTGACCGGGAAGGAGCACGCCTTCGACGCCCGCGAGCTTGTCCCGAGACTTGCGCACGTTGGTCCAGGTCTTGGCGACGAGCACCTCGCCCGCGGCCGGCACGCGGGCCGGCGTCGGCGCCTCCACCCGGGCGGCGGCCTGGGTTGTATACGCCACGCGGGACGTGGTCGAGGCCGAGTCGGCGACCGGCGCGGGCGGCTGCCTCGGGGACCGGTGGGACCGAGTCAGCGCTGCCGCAGCAAGCACAATGGCAATGGCGATTAGCCCGCCTACCACCCCCGGCGCCAGCAAGCGGCTCAGGTCCGGGCCCCTACCGACTTCCCGGACCGCCGGGGACAGGAGCGCACTGCCGCAGCCGGGGCATCGGGTGGCGATGCCCAGGGCGCGCTTGCCGCATTGGCTGCACTCTCTGTAGGACCCGCTCATCAGCGTTATCCGGTTCCCGACGCCGCTCGTTGACCCCGAAGGCTGCTCGCTCGAGGCGGGTGGGGCAATTCGAGTGCCAAGGGCTGGGGAACCGTGGCCGGCCTCGGGGCGGTTAACCGGAGGGTCTCGCGGCCGGGACCGGACCCAAGACCTCCCTTGTTGCGTTGGCCGCTTGGGCCCCTTTAGGGTTCCCGACGCCCGCGGCGCCTCGCCCGATCGATTCGGCGAGCCGTTTCCGGTGCGGACGCGAGAAAGGGGAATCAGACGTGCGGTCCAAGGTGCTCGGCTTAACGCTGGTCCTCGCCGTCAGCGGCTGTCGCTCGGCCCCGAAGGGGATGCAATTTCCGCCGACCCGAGTCACCGTGGCCACGGTGGCGCCGCAGACCATTCCGGCGCACTTCCTGTATCAGGGCGTCGCCCAGGCGTCGAAGCACATCACCGTGCGCGCCCAAGTGGCGGGGGTGATCGTGAGCCGCCCGTTCGTCGAGGGCACCGACGTCGCGCAGGGCACGCTCCTCTACCTGGTCGACACGACCCAGTACGCGGCGGCGCTGCGGACCGCGATCGGCAACCTCGAGAACGCGCGGGCGAGGCTGGTCAACGCGGACATCAGCCTCCGGCGCGCGCGCCCCTTGCTGGCGGAACGGGCGATAGCGCAAGCCACCGTGGACAGCGCCGAGCAGATCTACCGCCAGGCCCAGGCGGACGTGTCGGCGGATGAAGGGTCGGTCGATCAGGCCAGAAAGAGCTACCACGATTGCTTCGTGCGTGCGCCGGTCGCCGGCCGCGTGGGGATCGCCTACCTGGTGCTCGGATCGCGGGTGACCGGCCCCGGAGACTCGTTGACGACGCTCGACCAGATCGATCCGCTCTACGTGGAGTTCAATCCCCCGTACCAGGACATCCTGGCATGGCGGCAACAGATCGCCGCAAAAGCCCTGACGTTTCCGTCGGGAAAGCTGCAGGTGCGCGCGCATCTCGAGGACGGGAGCGTCTTCGAGCAGCCGGGCACACTCGACTTCGCCGGCATCTCGGTCCAGGCGCAGACCGGGACCCAGACCCTGCGGGCCACGTTCCGGAATCCCGGCCACATCCTGCTTCCCGGCGCCTTCGTCAAAGTGGAATTGCTCGACCTGAAGCGGGATGGGGCTATCCTCGTTCCCCAACGCGCGGTGCAGCAGGGGTTGACGGGCGCCTACGTCTACGTGGTCGGTGACAGCGACAAAGTTGCCATCCGTCCGGTGCTGACCTCCACGTGGCTCGGCTCGCAATGGGTGGTGGATAGCGGGATCAAGCCCGGCGATCGAGTCGTCGTGGACGGGACCCAGAAGATCTTCCCGGGGGCCAAGGTCGCGCCGGTGGCGTATGCCGCCGACACGATCAGCCAGGCTGCCCCCGGGCCGGTGCCGGCGGCGCCGGCGATCCCGCTCGGATCGGGTCGCAAATGAGCTCCCCGCACGGCACCGCCCCCGGCGAGGAAGTCACCTACTTCTTCGTCAAGCGGCCGATCTTCGCGATGGTGATCTCGCTGATCATCGTCCTGCTCGGCCTCTTTGCCCTGCGGACGCTTCCAGTCAACACCTACCCGCGGATCACACCGCCCTCGGTCCAGATCACCGCGGCATATCCCGGCGCCACCGCCGAGCAGGTGTGCACCGCCGTCGCGGCGCCGATCGAGCAGCAGCTCCCGGGAATCCAGGGGCTCCAATACTACAAGACGTCCTGCGGTAGCGACGGCTCGCTCGCGATCCAGGCGTCCTTCGACATTTCGCGGGACCTGGATCAGGCGGCGGTTGACGTCCAGAACCGGGTGCAGATCGCCACGCCCCAAATTCCACAGCAAGCCCAGCAGCTCGGCATCACCGTGCTCAAGGCCCAGACCGACAT
>DATHMJ010000050.1:0-7268 GCA_035487215.1 Gemmatimonadales bacterium | reverse complement strand
CAGGCGGGTGGTAGAGGAGCACTTTCTGCACGGCGCGCAGCCGGTCCGCGAACTCGAGCGGCGTGAGGTCGTAGACCTCGTCGTCGGCACCCATGAGCGCGGCCATAGCGCCGGCGGCGCCGTCACCCAATCGCAACTCGGACTTTTGGATCAGCCGGAGCTCGGTCACCTGACCGACGGATACTACGGCGAGCGAGTCACCCCGGCGGACGTGCAGGGATTCGCCGGCCAGCTTCACCAGTCGGACGTCCCACAAGATCCGCCCATCCGCGAGCGTGATTTGCCATCGGTCCGGGGTGGCTGGGGCGGGGGTAGCGGCGGGAGCCGCGGCGGGGGCCGGGGTGGCCTGGGCAGCGCCGGAGGTTCCCGACGTCACGACCAGGAAAAACGCGATGCCGAGTCCGGATCGCACGGCCAGCTTCTCAGTGGTCTCTTGAGTTTCAGGGGGGCCACGGCCACGTTTTCAGGGGCCGGGGGCGTAGCTCAATTGGTAGAGCAAGGGACTTTTAATCCCTAGGTCGTGGGTTCGATTCCCACCGCCCTCATCGCCTCAACATACGCCCGCCGCCGGACTTGCGCGACTGGGTCGCGGCGGCGCCCCACCGAAGGACTCCCGTCACTGGCCTTTAGAGGGCCGCTCGTATAGACTTACCCCCGTCGTCACCAGTAGTCGCATAGGGGCGGGCAGCTCGAACAGTCCGGGCTGGCCGCGCATCGGATCTTTGCCGCGGGCGGAATACTGCCCCGGGTGCGTCCATCACGATTCGAAGGGGGTTGTATGCGGAGATTCGCTTGGCTTCTTCTGCCGGTCGTCCTCGCCGCCGGCTCGACCGGTTGCGCGGACAGAGAGAAGCTGACCGCGGCTCTCGCCGAGGCGAAGCAGACCGCTGCGGAGAAGGATAGCCTGCTCAACGAAGTGCTCGAGACCACCAAGTTCGTCAACGATCTCAATACCGAACTGGCCCAAGTCAAGAACGTCGGCGTCGCCCCCGTCCCCGCGAGCGAGAAGACCTCCTCGGGTGCCGCGGAAGAGCGCACGGCCGTGCTCGGCCGGATCAAGGAAGTCATCGGTCGCCTGAACGAAAGCGAGCAGAAGCTCGATGCGACCACTGCCCGGCTGAAGAAGAGCGGCCGGAGCAACCAGCGGCTCCTGGCCCAGCTCGAAGCGGCTAAGCAGACGATCGGCGACCTGAAGGCCACCGCTGAGCGACAGGAACAGGAGTACACCGCGGTCATCGACAGCCAGAAGGTCGAAATCGCGGCGCTCAACACCAAGGTGGACACCGTCACGTCGCAGAATCAGCAGCTCAGCGCCGACAAGGCCGCGTTGTCCGACACGGTCTCCCAGCTCACCACCTACAAGAACACGGTGTACTACGCGGTGGGCACCAAGAAGGAGCTGATGGACAAGGGCGTGCTCGCGAAGGAAGGGTCGAAGTTCCTCTTCTTCGGCGGCACCCACCTCGTGCCGGCCCGTAACCTCGACCCGGCGCAGTTCACCCGGATCGACAAGACCCACGATCTTGCCATCGCGCTCCCCAAGGACGACAAGAACTACAAGATCATTTCGCGGCAGAGCCCGGAGTATTTGGCCGCGAACTCGGTCACCAAGGACGGCAAGGTGCACGGCCAGCTCCAGATCGAGTCGCCCGAAGAGTTCTGGGCGCCCTCGAAGTTCCTCATCGTCGTGGAAGACTGAGCGACGCTCAGCGCCGCGCGGTACCGACGGCCACTCCACTCGGGGTGGCCGTCGGTGTTTGGCAGCAGATGCGCGTTCCCCTTGACCGATGGGCTCACGGCCTGCAACTTGGCCGACCTTCCTTTGCGGACAAGACGCGCATGACCCAGATTTCGCTGCAGGAGCTGCGGCGCATCGCCGAGTCCTTGAGCGTTCTCCGCAACCAGACCGTCACCGACGCGGTCATGCGGTCCGATCAACGGCAGCTCCGGGTGGAATTGGCTGATGGACATCTCGTCGTCGTGAGCGCGGGCGCTGATCCCACGGGCCGCCCGCGGCTGGAAGTGGATGTCGTTCGGCGGCCCGTCGAGCAGCACCAGCTCGAGGTGCGGTTCGAGAGCGCCTGAGGCCTTCGGTGGCATAGGCTTTGCCACCCTTGCCCCTGTCGCGGCGGTGGTTGCCGGCTGCGACGACCGCGCATAGGTGGAGGCCGTACGACCCCTGATCCAAGTCCCTACGGCATGCCGGGCCAAGCTTCGGAGGCACCGTCCCCCCCGATGGTCCAGCACGACCGACTCCGCTTCGCCGAATTCGTGCTCGACCGCCTGTCCAACGGGCGCTGTCGCGCCCGGGTCGGACTGACGTGGAGGGAGTCGGAGCAGTTCGCTGGACAATGTGAAGGCCTGGCGTCGCAGGCAGGCGAGCTTCGCTGCGCCGCCCAAGCCTGTGTCAACGCGCTCGGACAGGCGGTGGCGGGAGGCATGGGCTTCGAGCTGCTCGGGGTCAAGGCGGTTCGCGCCTTTGACGCCACGGTCGTCATCGTCTCCTTGGCTACCCATGGAGAACAGGGTGCCCAGCGAGTGGTCGGCTCCTATCTCACGGAGTCGGACCCAGCCCGCGGCGCCGCCCTCGCGGTTCTCAACGCAACCAATAGGCTGCTCGGCAATCGTCTGTTCATGCGGTAAGGCAGGGCTCGACCCTGTCAAATCGCCGCTGGCCACGCGGATTGCGGACCGCCGCTCGACCGTAGAAACGCCGAAGCCAATCGGCTCGGTGGACGATCGGTCGGTACGCCCGTAACATCATGCTGACCGGCGCCGGGAGACCGACGGCGCGGAGGGATGCGCCCCATGCCCCGGTATCTGCCTGTCATCCTCGTCGCCGCGATAGCCGCTTGCGGCGGGCACCCGCCGCCGGAGACCCCGGCTCCGAGCGCCCCCGCCGCTGTGGCGGCCGTTGAGCCGGCCCCTCCGATCCCCGTCCCGGTCGATTCCGAGCTGATTCCTGCTCCGGTTGCCGATTCCGTGCTCGACAAGGAATTGGCCGAGGAGCTTCGCATCGCGTCGGATTCCGCGGCCGACGAAGCCGTCCTGGAAACCCTCGCCGAGCTGCACGTCGATTCCGCCGATCACGAAGACGCCGCACTGCCCGAGGCGACGTCCGGCCCGGGCGGCGCGAAGGCGCTGACCAACGCCGCGGCCACGTTCGATATCGACGTCGAGCGGTTCAACAGCCATAACCGGGTTCAGTACTACCTCGACTTCTTCAAGGGCGGAGCGCGCGAGCGGTTCGGCATCTGGCTGGCGCGCATGCCCCGCTACGAGGCGATGATCCGGAGCCGCCTCCTGGCCGCGGGGCTCCCGGGCGATCTCGTCTACCTCGCCCTGATCGAGAGCGGCTTCTCGAACACGGCGACGAGCCGCGCGCGCGCCGTCGGCATGTGGCAATTCATGAGGGGGACGGCTCGACTCTACGGCCTCCGAATCGACCGCTGGGTGGACGAGCGGCGCGACCCGATCAAAGCGACCGACGCCGCGGCGCGCCATCTCAAGGACCTCACGGGGATGTTCGGGTCCTACTACCTCGCCGCCGCCGCCTACAACGCGGGCGCTGGCCGCGTCTCCCGCGGCCTCAACCGGCTGCCGGACGACGACAACGATACGATCCCGTCCGACGCCACGTTCTTCCGGCTGTACGACACCAAGCTGCTCCGGCGCGAGACCAAGGACTACGTACCGAAGCTCATCGCGGCCGCCATGATCGCGAAGGAGCCGGCCAAGTACGGCTTCCCGCCGCTGCCGCCCGAGGCCGCCGCCACCTATGACTCGATCGTCGTGCCGGATCAGACTGGACTCGACGTCATCGCGCGCCTGGCCGATACCACCGTCGCGGCCATCCGCGAGCTCAATCCGCAATACCTCCGACTGACCACGCCGCCGGGATCCACCAGCGTGGTGCGCTTGCCGACGGGCCTCGGTGAAGCGACTGCGCTCGCCTACGCCGATCTGCCCGCGAACAAGCGGATGAGCTATCGCGAGCACGTGGTCGCGTCGGGCGAAACGCTCGGTGGATTGGCCAAACGATATGGCGTGGGCGCGGCCGACATCATGGCGTCGAATCCTCGGCTTCGCAGCCGTACGCTTCGCGCGGGCCAGCGCGTCATCATTCCGACCGCCGGTCCGCTGCCGGCGGAGGTCGCACGGCAGCTGGCCGCACCGGAGGCCGCGGAGGGAGATTTCCATCGGGTACGGCGCGGGGAGACCCTACGGCTGGTCGCGGGGCGCTATGGCGTGACCCAGCATCAGCTCCAGGCATGGAATCGCCTGGGCAAGGGCACGAAGCTGCGGGCTGGCCAACGACTCCGTGTCTCGCCACCGGAGGTCGCCGTTCGCACCAAGTCCAAGGCCAAGACCGCGAGCAGCGAGAAGAGCGCTCACGGGCATAGCCATGTCGTGCGGCCGGGTGAAACGCTTTCGGGCCTGGCGAGACGTTATGGCGTCTCGGTCCAGGCCCTCAGAGAAGCGAACGGACTACCTGAGGACGCCACGCTCAGGCGCGGCGCCCGTCTGAAAATTCCCGTCTAGCGCAAACCGCCCCCTGCCGGGCTCGCGGCCACGGTGTGCGGCGGCCGATAGCCCTTCAGTACGGCGTCCGAGTATCCGTTTTTCGGATCGCCGCCATCCGCAAGAATCTCCGCCACCTTGGCCGGCCCTCGATTGTAGGCGAGCAGGGCGAGGTGCATGTCGTTGCCGAACTGCCCCATTAGATCCTTCAGGAAGCGGAACCCGATCCGGAGATTGATGTCCCGATCGAGGAGCCGCTGCTCCGTGATGCCGCTGTCGTAGAAGCGCGCGGTGGCCAGCTGCAGCTGGGTGTATCCCAGCGCTCCCACCGGGCTGCGGGCCGTGCGCTTGAAGTCGCTCTCGATCTTCACCAGCTGAAAGCCGAGAGAAGGGTCGATCCCTTCACTCAACGCGATATCGTAGATCGCCGCCGAGAGATCGGCGGGAATTTCGTACTTGGTCGAATAGTCCATCACGGCGTTGGCGCGATCGAGCTGCACTCGGACCATCGCCGCTTCACCGCGGGCGGCTGCCACTTCATCGCTCAAAGAGCCGAATTGCCGCGCCAGCCGGCTCGGGTCGCTCAGCGTGACCGTCTTGTCCTGCGTGGCACGGACCCGCTTGAACCACCCGCCCAGCGCGCCGATAGCCAGCGCACCGGTGAGCAGCAACGCGCCGCGCCACACCTTCTGCTCGGTGCGCTCCCGCTTTGCGGGTTTCCTCCGGGTTGGTGCCTTCATCCAATCCTCCTTGAACGGGTATCGCCGGCTTATTTCGGCCGGCGGTGCCAGTCGCCCCGGGTTCCCCCGGTCTTCGCTACCAGTCGAACGTCTTCGATGACCATCCCGCGATCGATTGCCTTGGCCATGTCGTACACCGTGAGACACGCAATGGCCACTGCCGTCATCGCTTCCATTTCCACCCCGGTCCGGCCGCGGACCTTTGCGGAGGCCCGCACTCTGACGCCGGGAAGCTCGGCATCGAGCGACGCTTCGACCGCCACATGCTCGAGCCCGACCGGATGGCACAGGGGGATCAATTCCCCCGTCCGTTTGGCGGCCATGGTACCCGCCACCTGCGCCACACCCAGCACGTCTCCCTTTTCGACCGCGCTGGCCGCGACGGCCTCGAATGCCTCCCGTGACATTCGGACCGCGCCCTCGGCCTGCGCGGTGCGCGCGGTCACAGGCTTGTCCCCGACGTCCACCATTCGGGCCCGGCCCGTCTCGTCCAGGTGCGAGAGCTTCACAGCACCTCCGCCAGCTCCTCGCCCAACGTGGCGAGCAGGAGCTGAGGGTTCACGTTTCCGGCGGCCGCCTCGCGCGCATCGGCCACGCGGTCGATGGCACGGATCAGGGCGGCCGGGTCGCGGCGCCCGCTGAGCGCATTCGGCAGCGCTCGCCGCGGAGATTCCCCTAGCGCAGCCCGCGCCGCGTCGCCCAGGGTCTCAGCCAGGGCATCGAGCATCGCGGTGAACTCGCCGCGCGCCGCCCACGGCGTCTGGCGAAGGGCCTGCTCCATCCGAGCGGGGACACCGGGACGCCCCGCCAGCACCGCGTCGAGCATTTCGCGGGCGGCGATGTACGCCAGGCCCCCCTTGTCACCCTCCGCGAGTGCGGCCCCGACGGATCCGCTCGCCTGCTCCACGCGCGCCCGAAGGTCGTCACCCGTCATGCCGCCAGCGCTCAGGATCGTCGCGACATCGTCGTCGCTGAGGCGCCGGAGCCGAACGGGGACGGCGCGCGATCGCACGGTCGGCAGCAGTCGCCGCGGGTCCACCGTCGTGAGCACGAAGACGGTGTCGGCCGGCGGCTCCTCCAGGAGCTTCAGGAGCGCATTCGCCGCTTCCGGGCTCGCTTCCTGGGGCACCAGTCGATCGGCCTCGCCCAGGATGAAGATCTTGCGGCGCCCGACCACCGGCGTCAGCGCCGCTCGCCGGTGCAGGAGCCGAACGCTGGCCAATCCGTGGATCGCCATGCCATCCGGCGCTGGGTACAAGCTCCGCGCGCGCCGTTCATCCATGACCTCGGCCAGCGCCTCCGCTGCTTCCTCGACCTGCTTGTCCGGGTCCGTCGCTTTGGGCCGGGCGATCGGCACCAGCCAGTGCACATCGGGGTGTGCCAGCCCCGCGACCTGGCGACACGGGCGGCATCGGCCGCACGGCTCGTCGCCCGGCTGCTCGCACACCAAGAGCTGGGCGAGCCAGAGGGCGAGGCGCTGCTTGCCCACCCCGGCTGGTCCGACCACGGCCAGGACCTGGGGCAACCGGTCCGACCGCACCGCCCGGGCGAGCCGTTCGCGGGCGTCGCGGTGGCCGACGAGGGGGTGCATCGGCATAGGTCGGAAAGTAGGGAGTGGGACGGGGAAAGGGTAGGCCTGTTTGATGTAAAATCTTTTTCCACAATAACTTAACACCTAAGTTGCAGGACTTTGTCGGGCAAAGTTAATAGCTGGCGCACTTAGAACGATAGTGAGCGCTCGCATTTATTTTTGGCATTGTGAGCGCGCGCTCGCTTGGGCGCCGCACCAACGCCGCGGCCCACCTCATGGCACCCGACCACCCGTGCGTCGAGTGATCGAGGGAGTGACTTGCCTCACCCCCTATTGCCCTTCAGAAACGCGGTGAACATTCCACTCTGCTCATAGGTTCTTACACGCGCCTCAGGGAGAGAACTCGTGACACAGTCGAAGCGGCTCGCAGCACTGCTCATCCTCGCCGCCTGCCAGAAGGCTTCTCCGGCAGCGCC
>DATHMJ010000049.1:0-7841 GCA_035487215.1 Gemmatimonadales bacterium | reverse complement strand
GGTTGGCGGGAGAATTGACTTCGGTTGGGAAGGAGGCCAAGGGCGGGCGAAAGGGGGCAGCCTCGGGCCAATCAAGATCCTGGAACTGGAACCCGATCATAAACTAAGTTATTCGTGGCGTTTCCAAGAAGAAACCGTTGTTACCTGGGTTCTGGAAGCCTCAGAAGGTGGCACCCGTCTTAGCCTGGTCCATTCCGGGTTCGGGCATGACCGCTCCACGGATGATTACACGGTTGGTTGGTTCAAGTTCGTTAACAGCCTAAAGTCTATGGTCGAGATCGGTGGATCTTGGCAAGAAGCGAGAGTCGGGAAGTCCGATGGTGAGTAGACTGGTTTAGGAGTTGACGCTGGTTGACCGGAGCCCAAGACTGATGGGGCGAGGCTCCGGAACTTCCTTAAAGGGTTCGCAAACAACTTAGCGTGTTTGCTCGACGGTAGAAATCCGGATCGGCTGAAATAGGCAGCGCCTTGCTTTTGCTCAATACGACGCAGGCTATCCTACCGCAGAACCTAAAGTAGGTCAGCCCCAGTATTGTTCGTCACTGACTTGTTCCATCCAATCGGCAGATTTACCGTCGAGCTGTTCTAGAATGGCGATGTGCGTCATAGCGGTGGTAGCTGTGGCGCCGTGCCAATGCTTTTCTCCGGGGGGAAACCAGATCACGTCGCCCGGTCGAATTTCCTCGATTGGCCCACCCCAACGCTGCGCCCAGCCGCAGCCGGCCGTCACGATCAAGGTCTGGCCGAGCGGATGCGTGTGCCATGCGGTACGGGCACCCGGCTCGAAGGTGACGCTGGCGCCGAAAACGCGGGCCGGGTCGGCTGCGTCGAAGAGCGGATCGATCCGAACCGCGCCGGTGAAATAGTTCGCCGGTCCCTTGCCGGACGGCTGGGAACTGCTTCGGGTGATCTCCATTGTTTGCTCCTTCTAACGCCATCTTTGCGCAGCAGAGCAGACTCCGGTGCATTGCCCGCGGCATCCGCCGAGGAAGCCGCTAATGGTGGGCACGGTGATCACCGGCCCCTCGGCAAGCCAACCGTGGCACCGGCGCCCGACACGCCATCACGTCGCCGATTCGTGCCATCACCTCCGCGACTCATGAAGTCCCGGACCAGCTGCGCGATCTCATCCGCCGCGGTATCGAGCGCGAAATGACCCGCGTCGAGTACGTGGACTTCGGCCTTCGGCACGTCGCGGCGATAGGCCTCCGGCTCCGAGAGCTCGAACGACAGGTCGTATTTGCCCCAGACGACCAGAAGCCGAGGCTGCGTCTCGCGCATCCAGGCCTGCCACTTGGGGTAGGCGTCGACGTTGGTGCGGTAGTCGTAGAAGAGGTCGCTTTGAATGTCGGCCTGGCCCGGCTGGTTGAGAAAAGCGAATTCGTCGGTCCAGAGATCCGGGTCGTAGCGTTCCACGTTGGGATCGTTCCCGACATGGCGGGTCCGCGTGGTCGGCAGCGACAGGAGATTGCTGCGGAGCGTGCTTTCGTTGGCGGCGCGATCGGCCCAAAATGCGCGCCGCGGCTTCCAATTCGCCCCTAGGCCTTCGTTGTGCGCCACCGCGTCCTGGACGATCAGCGCCTCGATCCGGTCCGGATGGGCCAGGGCCATGCGAAAGCCCACGGGGCCGCCGTAGTCCTGCATATACGGCGTGTAGCGCGAGAGGCCGAGCGCTTCGGTGAAGTGATTCATGATCTCGGCGTAGTGATCGAACGTGTACGCGAACTGCCTCGGGTCCGGCCAGTCGCTGTGTCCGAAGCCCGGGTAGTCGGGCGCGACAAGGTGATAGCGATCGGCCAGCCGGGCGAAGAGCGGCTCGAACATCCGCGATGAAGACGGAAGTCCGTGCAGCAGGAGCAGCGTCGGCGCGTCTGCCGGGCCGGCCTCTCTGTAGAAGATGGAGAGCCCATCTATCGGTGTCGTGCGATAAAGAGTCGGGTGTTCCATGGGACGTTTCTTTCCCTATGGGTGGGGGCGAGGAGCGGAAGGCTCGCGACGCCGCTCTTACGCTAGAACGCCAGCCTTGCGCCCTTCCCCATGGCCTCACCACCCCCCTCAGCCGGCTTCCCCGCGGTATCGAACTGTTCGTACTTGATCCTCGAGGTGAACGACTTGCGGTCTGCGGACAGCGTGATCCGTTCCACGAACACACCGCGGCCCACGGGACCCCAGCCTCCGCCCTTGGCGATCTCATCGAATGCCGCAGGAGCCTTGGTGACGTAGAACTCGTACTTGGCCTCGAACTCCCGGAGCCCGACCTTCCGCCAAATCCCGTAGGCCGGCGCCACGGGCGGCGAAGCGTCGTAATTCGACGACTCCGTCATGGTGCCGCCCTGGTTGAACACGTACATGAACTCCAGGTCCTTGATCGCGGCGAACGCGCCACTGGTGAATTGCAGCTGCTCGCGCCACTCGCCGACCAGCTCAGCCGCGGCGATATCGGTCGCCATCGGCCGGTGTGGTTCTGGGCGACCGCCCATGCCGAGCAGAACGATCAGTGCCAGTAACACAGTCGAGGTCGGGCGCATCATCAGCCTCTCCCAGTGGTGAGTCATCGCGTCAGAATCCACTTGACCACGGCGTGCAGATCCGGGTCGGGCACCTGCGGGTTGGGAGGCATCGGAATCGGACCCCAGACTCCCGACCCGCCGTTTTTTACTTTCTGGAGGAGTGTGGCCTCCGCATCCTTGCCCCGGTACCTCGCGGCGACATCCGTGAAGGCCGGCCCGACAACCTTGTGGTCCACCGCGTGACACGCGGTGCAGCCGTACTTCGCCGGCATATCCTCCGGCGCCACTGACCTGTCCGACTGCGCCGCTGGCGCCGAAGAAGCGTTTTCCGCTGGGGCCGTTGCCGTACCGCCGCGCAACCACGATGTAGTCGGAACCACGGCTGGAGGCGCCTGTGACTTCAGGTATGCGACCAGCATCCACACCCCGTCGGTGCCGATGACTCCGCCGTAGGCCGGCATGCCCTTGGGTCGCCCGTAGTAGATCGAGGTGAATACTTCTTCGTCCGATCCGCCATAGCGCCACCGGCCATCGACCAGGCTGGGCCCGACCCATCCGACGGCGCCACCGCCGTGACAGCCGTCGCAGTTCATCGAGGTGAACAGGCTGGACCCGGCGTCCGGGCTCGGGTTTGCCGGACGCGGAGCACTGAGCGCGTTGGGAGCCGGGCGGACGCCGCCGGCGAGGATGCGGTCCTCGCCCGTGACCCCTGGCGCGCTGCCTTGGACGCTGGCCTCTCGCCCCACGTCGCAGGCCGCCACCGCAACCACAGCGCTCGCGATCATCGCGCGGACGTGACTGGTGGTGGGCATGGTCTTCCGCTCCGTCAGAGGCCGAAGATCCAGACGATGCCGCCCTGGCTGGTATACCGTCCGATGTCCTTGTAGGGGTCGGACGGCGGGCGCACGTCGGCGGGATCGTCGGAACGGACGTCGCCCGCGAGCAGGAACCAGTCACCCCCGATGCCGGCGTAGACCGCGACGTACTGTTTGCCGTCAGGGCCGCGATAGGTGATCGGGTTGCCTACGATTCCCGAGCCGACCTTGAACTTGGAGAGGAGCTTGCCGGTCTTCGCATCGACCGCCTTGAACCAACCGTCGAGCGTGCCATAGAACGCCACGTCACCGGCCGTGACCAGCGCCCCGCTCCAATTCGGGAATGGCTCCTTGTCCTCCCACACTTTCCTGCCGGTGCTCGCATCCCACGCCATGAACGCGCCGAGGTGGCCTCCGGGCCCGGCCTGGTAGGGACCGTTCGCCCCGATGAAGGGCGTGCCGCGAAGGTGCTGGGCTGGGACGGCCGCGAACTCCATGCACATGTTGTTGGTCGAGGTGTAGAACAGTCCGGTCTTCGGCGAATACGCCGCTGGCGACGCCGGACTCACCCCGCCCTCGAGACTGGGACAGACGCCCTTCACATTTCCTTTGGATGCTCCGGTCTGCTTGGTGGAATCCAGCACCGGGCGGCCGGTCTTCAGGTCGATGCTCTTGGCCCAGGTCACCTGGACGTACGGTCTGGCAGCGAGCACCTCACCGGTCGCGCGGTCCAGCGTGTACTGGAAGCCGTTCTTGTTGAAGGTGACCAGTGCCTTCCGCACCCGGCCGCCGACCTTGACGTCCGCCAGGATCATCGTGGCGACGGCGTCGTAGTCCCAGTTGTCGTGCGGGGTGAACTGGTACGCCCAGATCAGCGACCCGTCGCCCGGGCGGCGTGCGAGCACGCTTCCCGTCCACTTGTTGTCGCCGGGCCGTTGTTCGGGATTGTAGGGCGACGGGTTCCCCACTCCGTAGTACACCAGGTCCAGCTCGGGGTCGTAGGACATCCAACCCCACACCGGAGCACCCCCGATCTTGTAGGCGGTGTCCGGCCAGCTCGACTTCCCCAGCTCGGTGCCCTTGTCGTAAAACGGCTTGAAGGTGCCGGGCTTCGCGAGGACCTCGGCGTCCGGGCCGAGGTTCTGCCCGGTCCAGACGACCTTGCCGGTCTTGAGATCGAGTCCTTTCACCCAGCCATAGATGCCGAACTCGCCGCCGGAGGCGCCGACGATGACCCGATCCCCGACGACGAACGGCGCCATCGGCGTCGTTTCGCCCTTCCCGACGTCAGCGATCGTGGTCTTCCACACCTCCTTCCCGGACTCCGCGTCCACGGCGACCGTGTGCCCGTCAAGGAGGTTGTAGATGATCTTTCCGTCGGCGTAGAACGCGCCGCGGTTGATCACGTCGCAGCACGCCACCCCGATCGCATTCGGGCTCACGTCGGGACGGTATTTCCACTTGAGTGGATAGGCCTCCCGGGTGAGGTCGAACGCGTACAGCACGTTGGGCCACGGAGTGACCACGTACATCGTGTTCCTGACCACCAGCGGTTGCCCCTGATGGCCCGCCAGGACGCCGGTGGAGAAGGTCCACACGGGGCGCAGCTTGGCCGCGTTGGCCGACGTGATCTGAGCGAGGTTGCTGAAGCGGGTCGAGGAGTAGTCCTTGGCGGGCATCGTCCACTCGCCGTCGGCGCCGGCCTGCGCCAGGGCCGGCCCAGCCGCCAGGCTAGCAAGACATCCCAGCCTGGCGAGCCTGCCCGCGACCCAACGCCATCGAGATCCGGGTACGCCCGCTCTCTCGTCGGTCATTTCACTTCCGCGAGGATCGAGTAATCGTTGTGCTATACGTGGGCCAGCAGCAGCTCGATCAAAGATCGCCGCGGCTCCCACTCGGAGCCCGCGAAGCGAACCGAGGCCGGGTCACGATCGAGCAGGGTGACGATGACTTCGGCGACGATGCGTCCCCCGACCAGGCCCAACCGCTCTCCCGACGTAGTCACGGCCGCCTCACGGAGGATGTAGTACCAGAGCGGCGTCTCGCCAGTCCATCCGGTGGCGCGCAATCCAACTTCGTCGCTTGTGAGCGGCGTGACACCCATGCGCCGGGCCACGGCCTCACCCGAGGGCAGTCCCACGCCCTGTCCGCGCTGCAGGTCGCGCACGGCGAGCGAGTGGTATTCATCGATCTCGGTTTCGCCCGTAATCGCGACCGGCAGCTGGATCATCGAATGGGCCAGCCGGCCATCAATCTTCTTTGCCCGCTGTGCGGCCTCACTCCCGGGCGCATCGAACAGGAGCGCCCAATCCACCACGTGTTCCCGGGGAACCGGTTGAAAGCCGAGCAGGTCGGGGAACAGGGGGACGGGATCCGAGTGTCGATTGAGCCGGTACCGCTGGCGAATCTGACAGTGGCCGTAGCGGTACGCCGCGTCGGCGAACTCGAGCGGGATGAATACAGCTCCGTCCGGGCGGAACCAGCGCGCCCCGCCGGCCAGGACTTCGCCGAGCAGCGGGCGGTCGACGAGCGATGGCAGGAACTCATGCAGGATGACCCACTGATAGTGCCACCGCAGCTCACGGGCAGCGGTGGCGAACACCCCGGATTCCGGCACCCCCCGGCTCCGCGCCTCGTCCGCGAAGGTGTTGTGCGCCTTCAGCATCGCGAGATGCAGTTGGGCCATCAACTGGTGGGAGTCGTTCCGCGGGTCGCCGATGATCGCGATGCCTTCCACGTTCCGGGGCACGTCGGCCCCGTCCGTACCAAGCAAGAACTTCGCGGGATCATTGCGTTGGTAGAGAAATGGGTGTCCCACCGGTCCGTCGCCGTACAAGCACTCGAGGTTCAGTTGGGGCGCGCGAGCATTGCGCAGCCCGCCGGGATCGACATGGCTGCGGAGTGCCGATCGATCCGCGGTAATGTCGTGGGCGACGAATTGGCCAAAGATCGGCCAGCCGGCGGCGACGGAACTCAGGGAGGCCGGTACGTCGGTGACATCGCCACAGTCGCAGAGTCCGCCGGCGCGTCCCAGGGCGCGAAGGAACGCCTCGTCCGCGTCGAGCGCCGGGAGCTCCGGAAACATACGCGCATAGCTGGAGGGACCGATGGCCGCATCAACCACCGGGCGAACCCGCGACGGCGACAGACAATGGGTTCTGAGCGGAGAGTCGACGGCAGTCATAGCATGACCAGGCCTCGCCGCAGTCCTGTCGCCACCGCCTCCGCGCGGTTCGAGGCCTCGAGTTTCTCGTAGATCGCGGCGAGATGGGTCTTGACGGTGTGCTCCGATATGCCGAGCTGCTCGGCAATCTGCCGGTTCACGAGGCCCTCGCCGAGGAGCGTCAGGATCTCCCGTTCCCGCGGGGTCAGACCGGGGCGCCCGGTATCGAGCGGCGCATCGGGCCCGCCGCGGGATCGGCCGTCGAGCAGCGCCTTTGTCACGGCCGCCGGTAAGGACGCGAGTCCCGCCGCCGCGGCCCGAACAGCCGCGCGGATCTCCTCGGGCGACGCACTGCGGGGCAGCACGGCCCGCGCGCCCGCGTGCAACGCCCGTGCGCCGGCTTCCCCATCGAGGTCGTCCAAGAGCACGACAAGGGGCGTCGCCTCGCGCATCGGCTGTTGCTCCAGGAGCAGGGGCAGCGGGAGGTGAGAGGCGTCTCCGGAATCGAGCACGACGACATCGGGCGAACGGGAGTCGGCCTCTGTGACGAGAGCCAGGCCGGAGTCTTGTGCCACGACGTGCTCGAGCCTTCTCCGCGTGCCCGAGCTCGGTGACACGACCCGCACTCGTATCACGACGCCATCAGTCATGACGCCACCAGCGCGTGAGCGCGCCGTATCCATGCCTCCGCCTCCGTCGCGGGGACCGCGAGAGCCAGGCTGCCCTGGATCATGGTGTTCACCCCGACGAGTCTGCCCGTCGCATCGGCGAGTGGGCCTCCCGAAAATCCCGGCGCGAGCCGCACGTCCGCGCGAATCCACCGTGGCGTCCGAGCGTCGCGGGCACACTCGCCTGCGTGCACGATCCCCAGCGCCGCCGCGCCCACGAGCCCGCCCGGATGACCGATCGCGATCACCAACTCCCCAACCCGCAGGGGTGGTCCATCCCTGATCACCGCGGGTACCATCGCTGTCTTCGGCTCGAACTCGAGCGCGGCGAGGTCGCGCCTCGGGTCGCTCGCCACGACCTGCGCTCGCGCGATACTACCGTCGCTGAATTCGATGGTCGCCCGATCGTCTCGCAGGACGTGGGCGTTCGTGATCACGAGTCCCCGACCCTCCGACTCCCCCCCGTTCCACACAATCCCCGCGCCCGACGCCGCGGGGTGCGTCCGTACCTGCACCGTAATGTGGCGCAGCCGTTCCACTGCCGCCGCGACGTCTTGCGCCAGGCCGGCGGTCAAGGACGCCGTCATGCCGCCCGCGACGTCGGCCGCTCCCCCGGGGTCAGGCGCAGCGATTTCACCTCTCCTCCCCGGATCACGCGTGCCATGAAGGGCTTGCCCACGCGATC
>DATHMJ010000048.1:0-3429 GCA_035487215.1 Gemmatimonadales bacterium | reverse complement strand
ATCCGGAGCCGAACGTCGCCGACCGCCAGACCACCAGGCCCGACCGAGCGTCGGCCAGCACGAGCGACAGATCCGCCCGCACGCCGCCGTCGGGCGCGCGGGTGAGACCGAGTGCCGCGGGCACCATGGCGTACCTTCCTCCGCTGATCGCGGTGAGGCTACGAAGCGATCCGCGGAGCGGATCTGGAACCTTGGAGAGCTTGGGCGCCCGCAGAATCGACTGACCCATTTGGTCGGGATCGGGAATCATCCCGGGATTGCGCCGCGCCATCTGCCGGAGCCGGCGCGCGGGAATCCAGTTCACCTCAGGGGCGTGTCCCTGCAGCGCGTCGCTCACGATCGAATCCGCCCACAGCAGCAGGTGGCGCCGATCACCGAGCAGGGTGAGCGCGGTGTCGCCGCGAAGCGCTGGGTCGATCACCGCCAGCGTGACGGGCAAGAGCGCCACCGGCTCACCCGACAGGCCCTCGGTCGCGAGGCCGTTCGGCGGTTTGGTCGGCGCCTGCGCGATGGCCGGCCCCGGGGCCGTGACAACGAGCGTGACAACGAGCGTGACGACGATCGCGGTGGCGAGGCGCACGGAATGAGCTCGACGGATGATGGGCCGGTATCGGAACGCTTGGCGGAAAAACTAACGACGGGATGGACGTAAGAGAACGGCGACGCTACTCGACGGCGGCGCTACTCGAGCGAGAGACCTCCGTCCACGGTGATCGTCTGGCCGGTGATGTGCCGCGCGCTTTCGGAGCACAGGAAGGACACGACGTGCGCCACGTCGTCCGGCTCCGCCACTCGGCCGAGGACCGAGCTCTTCTGGGCCCGCTCGATGACCTCCTTCGGGAGCATCATCATGCGCTCGGTGCGGATGAACCCCGGCGCCACCGCGTTCACGTTCACGCCCGCGGGACCCAGCTCGACCGCCGCGGCCCGGGTCAGGCCCAGCAGCGCGGCCTTGCTCGCGGCGTAGTTCGACACACCGAAGCCCGGGCGCTCCGCCTGGTGCGCGCTGACATTCACGATCTTGCCGTAGCGTTGCTGGCGAAATATCGGTGAGACGGCCCGAATGCAATGGAACGTGCCGGTCACGTTGGTCTCGAGCACTTCGTGCCAGGCATCTTCGGTCAGACGCCAGAGCGCGCCGTCGCTCGCGATCCCCGCGTTGTTGATGAGGAAGTGCAGACCGCCCAGCCGGGCTTTGGCATCCCGCACGAACGCGTCGACCGCGTCCCGGTCGCGAACGTCGCAGCGGCAGGCGTAGACGCCGACGCCCATCGACATGAGCGCGGTCTCGGTGAGCAGCGCCTGCTCGGTGACATCGCGACCGGGCAGGTTCACATAACAGAAGCCTACGTGACACCCGACGCGCGCGAACTCGAGCGCGATGGCGCGCCCGAGGCCAGTCGCCCCGCCGGTGACGATCGCGACCTTGCCCTGGAAGCCTTCGGCGATGGCCTGCGGCTGCTCCTTCTCGGCCACGGCACCAGCGCTTTCCGGTTCGTCCTCCCAGGAGGGCCGGTGCCCGTACCCGAAGAATGGCGAAGGCATGAAAGGCCAAGGTACGACGGGTTGGGAGGGAGGGCAAGAAGCGGCCCATTCACCGTTTACCGTTCACCTTTCACGCTGTTAATTACGCCCATGCCCCTGTCCATTCTCCCCTGGCTGGCCCTCGCGGTGGCCGGTGCGGTCGCGTGGGGAACCATCGCGCTGCACCGGGGCGAGACCATCAGCGCGGCATGGCTCATTCTCGCGGCCGTCGGCACGTACCTCGTCGCCTACCGGTTCTACAGCCGCTTCCTCGCCGAGCGCGTCTTCCAGCTCAACGATCGCCGGGCCACGCCGGCCGAGCGCCTCGAGAACGGTCGAGACTTTGTCCCGACGTCACGCTGGGTGTTGTTTGGGCATCACTTCGCCGCCATCGCCGGCGCGGGACCGCTCGTGGGACCGGTGCTCGCCGCGCAGTTCGGCTATCTGCCCGGCACGATCTGGATCGTCTTCGGCGTCGTGCTCGCGGGAGCCGTCCAGGATTTCATCATCCTGTTCGCCTCCATGCGACGCGACGGAAAGTCGCTGGGCCAGATGGCCCGGGACGAGATCGGCCCCTTCACCGGGATCCTCACGATGATCGCCATCCTGGCGATCATGATCATTCTATTGGCGGTCTTGGCGCTGGTTGTGGTCAATGCGCTTCGCGGCAGCCCCTGGGGCGTCTTCACCATCGCCTGTACTATCCCGATCGCGATGCTCATGGGCTTCTGGATGCGGATCATCCGCCCCGGCAGAACCATCGAAGCCACCCTGATCGGCCTCGGACTGCTGCTCCTCGCGCTGGTGGGCGGGCGGTGGGTCGCGACCTCGCCGTCGCTCGGCCCACTGTTCACCCTGTCGGGCCCTGCGCTCGCCGGCTGGCTCATGGCGTATGGCTTCCTCGCGAGCGTCTTGCCCGTATGGATGCTGCTGGCCCCGCGAGACTACCTCTCCACCTTCATGAAGGTGGGCACCGTCTTACTGCTCGCCATCGGGATCGTCCTGGTTCTGCCGCCGCTCAAGCTCCCGGCGGTGACTCGTTTCGTCGACGGCAGCGGTCCGGTGTTCGCCGGCAAGCTCTTCCCCTTCTGCTTCATCACGATCGCGTGCGGGGCGATCAGCGGATTCCACGCCCTGGTCGCCTCCGGCACCACGCCGAAGTTGATCCGCCGCGAAAGCGACGCCCGGCTGATCGGCTATGGCGGCATGGTCATGGAGTCGTTCGTGGCGGTGATGGCGATGTGCGCGGCCGCCGTCCTCGATCCGGGCGTGTACTTCGCGATCAATGCCCCGTTGGCGACGCTCGGCGGATCGGTCGAGTCGGCGGCCACCGTCATTCGGGGATGGGGGTTCACCGTCACCCCGGATCAGCTCCAGGCGCTCGCGCACTCGATGGGCGAGCAAACCTTGCTGGCCCGGACCGGGGGGGCGCCGTCGCTCGCGGTCGGCATGGCCCACATCTTCAGTCGCGCGTTCGGCGAGAGCCTGATGGCGCTCTGGTACCATTTCGCGATTCTCTTCGAGGCGCTTTTCATCCTTACGACACTGGACGCGGGCACCCGGGTCGGACGGTTCATGCTGCAAGACCTCGGCGGCCACGTGTGGGCACCCATGGGCCGTACCTCGTGGTACCCGAGCGTCATCCTCTCGTCCGCGTTGGTCGTGGCTGCGTGGGGATACTTCCTGGTGCAGGGCGTGCTGGATCCCTTGGGCGGCATCAATTCGCTGTGGCCGTTGTTCGGGATCAGCAACCAGCTGCTCGCGGCCGTGGCCCTGTGTGTCGGCACCACGATCCTCATCAAATCCGGCAAAGCGCGCTACGCATGGGTCACGCTCGGGCCGCTGGCCTGGCTCTTGGCCGTCACGCTCACCGCCGGCTGGCAAAAGATCTTTGCCGACGACCCG
>DATHMJ010000047.1:0-4160 GCA_035487215.1 Gemmatimonadales bacterium | reverse complement strand
CGTCCCGCCGCCGAGACGGCCGGCGCGAGCTTGTGAAATCGGGGGGGTCTGTCGAGATTCGGCCCCATGTCAGACCCGACGTTGGTGCTCGACGGCCGCTCGCTCACCATCGCGGATGTGGTGCGGGTTGCGCGCAGCCCGCAGGCGGTCGTTGCCGTTGACCGCGCCGCCCGCGAGCGACTCGTCGCCAGCCGGAAAGCGATCGAGGCCGCGATCGCCGGTGGGCGCACGATGTACGGGGTGAACACCGGATTCGGAAAGCTCGCCAACGTTCGCATCTCGCCGGACAATCTCGACCAGCTCCAAGCCAACCTCATCCGCAGCCACGCCGCTGGCGTCGGCGATCCGCTTCCTCCCGACGTCGTGCGCGGATTGATGTTGCTCCGCGCGAACGTGCTGCTTCGGCCAACCAGCGGCGTGCGTTCGGATCTCGTGGACGCGTTGGTTGCCGTCCTGAACGCGCGACTCCTGCCGCTCGTGCCGGAGCAGGGCAGCGTCGGCGCGAGCGGCGACCTTGCGCCGCTCAGTCATGTCGGGCTCGCACTGATGGGTGAGGGCGAGGTGGTGGAGCGGAGCGCCGGGGGAGTGCGACGCGCGCCGGCCGCCCCGGCCCTGGCGGCAGCGGGGCTCGAGCCCTTTCGCTTTGCCCCCAAGGAGGGTCTCGCGTTCATCAATGGGACCCAGGCCCAGACGGCGCTGCTCGCGTTGCTGGTGCATGACGCCGGGGTTCTCTGGCGCACGGCCGTGGCTGCGGCGGCCATGAGTCTCGAGGCGCTGCGGGGCACGCCGGCCCCGCTCGATCCGCGTATTCACGACGCCCGCCCCCATGACGGCCAGCGGCGGGCGGCCGCGCTCATGCGCCGGCTCTTGCTGGACAGCGAAATTCGCGAGTCCCACCGGGAAAACGACCCGCGGGTGCAAGACGCGTACAGCCTCCGCTGTGCCCCGCAGGTGCTTGGAGCCGTGGCCGACGCGCTACGCTTTGCCGAGAACACCGCGGTCGTCGAGCTGAACGCATCGACCGACAATCCACTCGTGTTCGATGACGGCGAGGTGATCTCCGGCGGGAATTTTCACGGCCAGCCGGTGGCGCAGGCGCTCGACTTCCTCGCGATCGCTCTGACGACCCTCCAGGCCATCGCGGAGCGGCGCATCGAGCGGCTGGTCAA
Source organism: Gemmatimonadales bacterium (assembly GCA_035487215.1). Lineage (GTDB taxonomy): Bacteria > Gemmatimonadota > Gemmatimonadetes > Gemmatimonadales > GWC2-71-9 > DASQPE01. The sequence goes on along the minus strand of DATHMJ010000047.1, from coordinate 2,991 downwards.
TCCGGATCTGTCGCAGGGTCTTCCCGCTTTTCTCACCCCCGATCCCGGTCTCCGGTCGGGATACATGATGGTGCAGATCACCGCGGCGTCGCTGGTGGCGGAGTCGCGGGCGCTGGCCATGCCCGCAAGCATCGGGTCGATTCCCACGGATGCGAATCAGGAGGACTTCGTGCCAATGGGCATGGCCGCGGCGACGAAGGCCCGCCGTATCCTGCTCAATGCGCAGCGCGTCGTCGCGGCGGAGCTGTTGTGCGCGGCCCAAGGGCTCGAGTTTCTCAAACCGCTGCGGCCGGGGCGGGGGGTTGATGACCTCTATCGCCGACTCCGCGGTCTCCGTCCCGCCGTCCGCCCCCTCTACGAGGACCGGCCGCCAGGGCCGGACTTGGAGCGACTCGCCCGTGCCGTGGCCCAAGGCGATCTGGATCCCGGACCCGAAGGGTGAGGTGACCGCTCTGGCTCACGCGGGAGGCGGCCGGCTTGCTTGCCCTGGTCCGGGGCCCTCCCTACCTTTCCAAGTTCAAGCCCCATCGCCTGTTTCCCCTTTTCTGCCCGCAGAGTCATGAGCCTCGAAAAGCTTAAGGACACCGCGCGGAAGTTCGAGCAGAAGGAGGATTGGCGGAAGGCTATTGAGGTCTACCTCAAGGCCATCCAGCAGATCGAGTCGGGCAAGGATACGACGCCCGACCTCTCGCTCTACAATCGGGTGGGCGATCTCTATCTCAAGGTGGGCGACACCGCGTCGGCGGTTCGGCACTACGAGCGCGCGGTCGAGCTGTACGCCGACCAGGGCTTCTTCAACAATGCGATCGCGCTGTGCGGGAAGATTCTCCGGGTCAATCCGGGCCGCACCGCCACCTACCTGCACCTCGCCCGCCTGCACGCGCGAAAGAACGTCGTCATCGAGGCCAAACGGAACCTGCTCGAATACCTCGAGCGGATGAACGCCCAAGGCCAGCTCGACGACGCCTTTGCCGCGGTCAAGGCCTTTGCGGACCAGTTCTCCGGCAGCCAGGATATTCGAGTCATGCTGGTCGAGTTGCTGCGTGCCGCGTCCCGGGGCGAGGAAGCGCAGGAGCAGCTCGACAAGCTCGCGTTGGATCTCGAGGCCCACGGCGACTCTCCGGTGCCCCGGACGACGAAGGAGCAGGTCGAGCCCGTCGAGGAAGAGGAAGAGAGCCGCCCGCCGACGCCCAAGCGCGCGGGCGATCTGGTCTTCATCGATACCGGCTTCAGCGTGGCCGGCGGACGCGAGGCGCCCAGCAAGGATGCCCCGTCGGACACGCCGGAGGTGCCGGTCGCCTCCCTCGTGGAGGAACCATCCCCCCTGGATGACGAGGCGGACGACGGAACGCCGCCACCGGCGGCGGTCGGCGGGTTCGAGGCGACCATCCTGAGCGCGGCGGAGGATGCCAAGGCGATCCCGGCCGACCCGATGGATGGTCTCGAAGGGCTGATGGGCGATGCCGAAGGTGCGGCTGCGGAATCCGGGACGGCCTCGACCGACCCGGGGATGGGCCTCCACGGCATCCGGACGGTCGAGTTCGAGGACGTCCGTGCCGAGGCGATCGAGGGAGTCCATTTGGCCGGCAGCGACGACGCGCTGGGACTCGATCGTATCGCTGATTCGGCCGAGCCCGAGGTGGATCTCTCCGACGTGCTCGCCGAGAGCCTGGCCGACACGGTGGCGGCCGGCGCGTTCGCGGAGCCGGAGCCGGTGGATCTCGACTTCATCGAAGAGCCCCCGGAAGACTCGACTCTCGCCGAGGCATTCCGAGCGGCGGAGGAGGGGGCCTCGGCGCCCGCCTCGGCCGACACCATCGTCGCGCTGGAACAGGCCGTCGCGGATCGCCCCGACGATCCCCTCGCACACCGGGCGCTCGGCGAGGCGCTGCTCACCGCGGGCGACAGACGTCGGGCCGCGGATGAGTTTCTTTTTGCCGCCGAAGCGTACGAAGCCACGGAGGTCTGGGCCGACGCCGCCGACCTGATGGGCCGGCTGGTCCAGCTGGAGCCCGACGACATCCGCCACTACCAGAAGCTGGTGGAGCTCGCGTACCGCACGGGCAGCCGCGAACGCATGCTGGACGCCTACCTTGCGCTCGCGGGCACGCTCCGCCGTATCGGCGAGGTCGAGAAATCGATCGCAGTGTTCCGCCGCGTCGCCGATCACGATCCTGGAAACGCGGCAGCTAAGAAGGCACTGGAAGAATTGGGAATGGGCGTCGCCGAGGAGGCACCGACTCCGCCGCCCGCCCGGGTGCCGAAGCCGGGGGCGCCGCCGGCGGCGCGAGGGCCGGCCGCGGCCGCACCACCCAAGCCCCCAGCTCCAGCCCAGCCGCGCGCTCCCGCCAAGGCGGACGGCGTGGGCGCCGGGGTTGGGGCTGATTTCGTGGATCTCGCATCGCTCGTGCTGGAGGAAAAAGCGCCGCGCGACACGCGGATGCGGATCGAGAGCGCCAAGCCGACCGACGACGAGCAGAAGAACTTTGAGGAAATGCTCGCCGAGTTCAAACGCGGCATCGAGCAAAATCTCGAGGCCGATGACTACGAATCGCATTACGATCTCGGCGTCGCCTTCAAGGAAATGGGATTGCTGGATGAGGCGATCGCCGAGTTCCAGAAGGCGCTGCGAGCGCCCGAGGGCCGGCTGCGGACGTCGGAGGCCCTCGGCGTCGCGTTCTTCGACAAGGAGCAATTCGGCATCGCGGAGACCGTGCTCCGTCGCGCCGTGGACACCGAGACCGGAGGAGACGAGGCGAAGATCGGATTGCTCTACTGGCTCGGCCGGGCAGCGGAGGCGCAGGGGAAGAGCCCCGAGGCGTTGCGCTGCTACGAGCGCGCGCTCGCGGTGGACATCCGCTTCATGGACCTCGGTGAGCGGGTTCCTCGTCTCGCTTCGGAGCGGCACGCGTGAGCTCTCCGGTTGCCCCAGTGACGCTTGCCGGGCTCCAGACGCCCGTGCGCGCCGAGCTCGAGCGAGTGCAGAAGGAG
>DATHMJ010000046.1:0-2536 GCA_035487215.1 Gemmatimonadales bacterium | reverse complement strand
GGCTGCCGCCGATCCCGTTCCCCGAGCCGGTTGCCACGTCCGCCGTGATCGTGAAGCAGCGCGGCGAGGAAGACAAACTCGCGGCCGGGCTCCACAAGCTCCACGAAGAAGACCCGACCTTCCACTTCGAATACAGCTCGGAGCTGGGCCAGACCCTCATCCACGGGATGGGCGAACGCCACTTCGAGACCATTCTGGGCCGCCTGGTCCGCAAGTTCGGCGTGCACGCCGAGCTGGTACGGCCGCGCGTCGCATACCGCGAGACCATCAAGGGCAAGGCAGAGGGACAGGGGAAGCACAAGAAACAGACCGGCGGCCGAGGCCAGTACGGCGACTGCTGGATCCGACTGGCGCCACTTCCACGCGGCACCGGATACGAATTCGAGGACGGGATCGTCGGCGGTGTGATCCCCAACAAATACATCCCGGCTGTGGATCGGGGAATTCAGGAGGCAGCCGCGCGGGGCATCGTCGCGGGCTACCCCTGTGTGGACTTCAAGGCCGAGTGCTACGACGGGTCATATCACGACGTCGATTCCAACGAAATGTCCTTCAAGATGGCCGGCATCCTGGCGTTCCGAAACGTCGCTCCCAAGTGTCGGCCGATTCTGCTCGAGCCGCTTCTGGACGTCGAGGTGTGGGCCCCGGAGGACGTGCTGGGTGATGCGATGGGCGACCTTTCCGCCCGCCGAGGCCAAATTCTCGGGACGGAGCAGGACGGGCGGCTCACCAAGGTCCGAGCCATCGTGCCCGAAGCGGAGATGTACAAGTACTCCACCACGCTGCATTCGATCACCCATGGGCGCGGGACCCATCGCCAGCGTTTCCGCGGCTACTCCGAGGCCCCGCCTGATGTCGCGGCCAAGGTGGCGGCCGAGAACGAGAAGGATCGGGAGCACGCGGCGGCCAGCTGACGCCGTCGCGTGCCGGCGTCCGTGAGCTTTGGGCTGCTCGCCGACGCGGTTGTTTTCCTCCATCTCGCGTTCGTTCTCTTCGTAGTTGGCGGCGGATTGCTGGCGCTGCGTTGGCCTGCGGTTCGGTGGGTGCACCTGCCGGCAGCCGCGTGGGGCACCTGGATCGAAGCGAGCGGGCGGATTTGCCCGCTCACGCCTCTGGAGCACCACCTGCGACAACGCGCCGGCGAGCCGGGTTACGCCGGCGACTTCGTCGGGCACTACGTTCTCCCGGTTCTCTATCCCAGCGGTTTGACCCGGCCGATCCAGCTGCTGCTGGCGGCCGTCGTCGTCGGCGTAAATCTGGGCGTGTATTGGTGGGTTTGGCGGCGCGCGCGCACGCCGAGAATCCGCGGGTAGGGCGGGCGCCCGCTCAGCCCAGCTCGTCCCACTCGCGCTCGAACCGCTCGATGAGCGGCTCCGCACCGAGGGCGCGGTAGGAGTCCAGCACCTGGCGCCGCTGCTCCGCGGCCGCGGGATTCTTGTTGGCGTGGAACGCGAGCGCGAGCACCGCCGCGCTGTCGGCCTCGAGCACCGCCGCCCCATGCTCCGCGGCGATCGCGCCGGCCGCTTCAGCGTCACGGATGGCGGCCTCCATGTCACCGCGCTTGAGCGCGGCCCGCGCCCTGATGCGGAACGCCTCGCCCACGCCAAGCGCATCGCCGGCAGCTTCCGCCAGCCGGACCGCATGCGCGACTTCCCGCTCGGCCAGACCGATCTCGCCCCCATCGACATGGACTTCGGCCCGGCCCGTAACGGTGAGGGCGAGCAGGGAGTCCTCGCCGACCAACTCGGCGTGACGCACCGCCTGGGCCGATGCGTCGTCCGCGTCGCCCAGCCGCGCCATCCCGCGGAACGCGAGTCCGAGGTTGTGACATGTCTCTGCCGCGCCCCTGCGATCGCCGAGGCGCTGGTAGGACAGGAGAGCGCCGCGGAAGAGACTGAGGGCCTCGGTTGCGCGGCCGCGGATGTGGTTCAGCGACGCGAGATTGTTGCTCGCGCGGGCCACAAGGAGCGAATCACCGAGCTCCCGGGCGAGCGCCAGTGCGCCGCTGAACGCCGCGTCGGCGTCGTCCAGGCGCCCCTGCTCGAACCCGATCACGCCCAGCAGATTGAGCGCACGCATGCGACCGTCGCGGTCCCCGCGCGTGCGGAACGCCCCCAGCGCACCCTCGCCGAGCGCGCGCGCGGTGTCCAGGTCGCCGAGACGCGTGGCCGCGGTCGCCGCCAAGAGCATCAGCTCCGGACGCCGGCGCACTTGGAGCGCGTCGAGCTCCTGGAAGCTCCGGAGCGCGTCGGCGAAACGGCCCGCGCCGACAAGCTCGCGGAGCGCGTCGAGTGGGTCGCCGGCCGGAGGCGTGTGCGTCACTGCGTCACCGTCTCAGTAAGCGAGCGCGTAGCGACTGAAACCGAACAAGCTGGCCCGCACTTCCTTCTGATCCTTCAGGACCGCCGACCCGATCTGGACGAACGGCGCTCCATTGGTTTCCTGCACCCAGATGGCGATCTGGGCCTCGATGGTCGAGTCAACACCTTCGGCCTCCGCGTATTCTAGTCTGAGCTCCGCCGGGTCGGCCGGATTG
>DATHMJ010000045.1:0-3417 GCA_035487215.1 Gemmatimonadales bacterium | reverse complement strand
CTGGAGCGCGGCGGGGTTGTCCATGAGCTGCTCCACGACCTCGGGGCTCACGAACTGCTGGAACGCGCGCTTCGTCCAGAGCCGCTGGCGCTCTTCGGTAAGCAGGCGATACACGGTGATGCCGAGGAAGGTGAGCCCCAGAGCGAGGGTCGGGTAGACGACTGGGAGCCAGAGCCCGCCCCGGAAGGCCAGATGGACGGCGCCGAACAGGGCGGCCCAGACGAGCGCCACGGCGCCCACGCTCACCGCGGGCCGGAGCCGGGGCACAAGCCACGCCAGCAGGAGCGGGAAGCACAGAATTCCGGCCAGCTCGACGAGCTCCACCCAGTCCGGCCGCCGGAGGAACTGGCCGCTCAGGATGTTGGCCGCCACGTTGGCGTGCTTCTCCACGCCCGGCATGATCGGGCTCGTGGGCGTGACGCGCAGATCGTACGTCCCGGCGGCGGTGGCGCCCACGAAGACGATGCGATCGCGCACCGCCTCCGGCGGGACCTTGCCGGTCAGCAGGTCGACCGCGGACAGGTGCCGGAACGTCCCGCCTGGTCCCGCGTAGTTGATCAGCATCCGATCGCGGGGATCGAGAGGCACCGCGACGGACCCGACCGTGAGATCCCGACCGAAGTCGAGCGTGAGCTTCGTCGGCTCCACTCCGGTCGCCAGGCGCACCGCCTGGACGGCGAGCGAGGGGTAGTAGCGGCCCTGGTCTTCGAAGGCCACCGCCTCCCAGCGCGTCGTCCCATCGGGGTCAGCGAGCATGGTCACGTGCCCGAGCGTCTGGGCCGCGTCCGCGAGCTCGGGGATCGGCGGCGTGGCGCGGCGGGAGACCGGCGGCGGGTAGAGCGCCCGCTCGTCGTAGTGACGGAAGCTCACCAGCGCCGACTTGAAGGCCGGCCCCGACGGCTCGGGCGGCGGCCCGGTCCGATCGGGCCCGACCTCGAACACGAAGGGCAGGATCACGCGACCGCTCTCGCGGACGGCCTCGGCCAGCTGGCGATCGTGATCCGCCTCACGGCCGAACGCGTCGAGCTCGCGCTGGACCGCCGATCCGGCCGAGCTCCCGGCCAGCCCCAGGGTCCGCAGCCGCTCGGACAGCTGCGTGGCCGCCCGGAGCTCGCCGCTCACCTCGGGCTCGCTCAGCAGGATGTCGACCGCGATGATCTTGGCCCCGTCCGCGGAGAGCTTGCGGATGAGGTCGGCCATGAGCGAGCGTGGCCACGGCCAGCGCCCGAGTGCGGCCAGGCTTTTCTCGTCGATGGCGGCGATGACCACCCGCTCCGCCGTCTGCTGCTGCGGGCCTCGCAGCTTGAAGTGGACGTCGTAGAGACGCACCTCGACGGCCTGCAGAAACTCGGGTGCCCAGAGGAACAGCGCGCCCACCACGACGATGACCGCGAGGGCGATCAGGTAGACCCGCGCGCGGGCGCCGGTGAGGCAAAAGGCCATCAGCGGAGCCGGCGTAGCGCGGCCGGCAGCTCGCCCAGGTGCCGGATGACGGCATGCGGCTTCACGGGGGCGGTGGCCCGGCCGTCGGCGGTCACCTGGATCGCCGCCATCCCGGCATCCCGGGCCCCCTCGACATCGAGGATCGCGTCGTCACCGACATGCACTGCGTGCCCGGCGGGTACGCCCAGCTCTTCCAGCGTGCGAAGGAAGATCGCCCGGGCTGGCTTCCGGATCCCGCACTCGTCGGAGAACGTCAGCACCCGGAAGAGCGGCAGGAGCGCCGCCTGAGCGAGGATCTGTCGCACCACCTCGCCGGGCGTGCGCATCGTGTTCGAGACGACGGCGAGCAGGGTGCCACTGGCCGCGAGCGCTTCGAGCGCGGCCCGGGCGCCCTGGTCAACCGCCGGCGGTGCCACCAGAGCTGGACTGGCATAGGCGTGGATCAGGGCGGTCATGGTCTCGGCGCTCACCCGCGCGGGCAGGGCGGCATCGAGCGCCTTGAGCAGGGTCTCGACGTGCTCGCGGACTGAGACGTCCCCGTTCACCTGCCACAGCCGTCCGAGCCAGTGCCCCACGGTGGCGTAGGCCCGCTCCATTCGGTCCGGGGCCACGGGGACGCCGGCGCCGGCCAGCACAGTCTGCATCCCAGCCAGCCGCGGGCGCATGTAGCGGTCATCGCTCGCGGGCCTGTCGAGGAAGAGCGTGCCCCACAGGTCGAGCGTCACCGCACGGATCACGCGCCCGTTCGGCCGACGAGGCGCGCGCGGCTCAGCTCTTCGCGCCGCCTTCATCGGCTCCGTAGTAGCGCTGGTACGCCTGGTACGAATAGTAGTACCCGTCGCGGCGCGGGTCGGCCCGATTCAACAGCACGCCGAGGATGCGCCCCTTGACGGCTTCGATCTGCTCCACCACGCGGCGCAGGATGTCGTGGGCGGTCTTGCCCGCACGGATGACCAGGATCACCCCGTCGCACTGGGCGGCGAGCGCGGCCGCGTCGCCGACCGCCATGAGCGGTGGGCTGTCACAAACGATGAGGTCGAACGACTCGGCGGCCGCCTGCAGACATTCCCGCATCCGGTGGGAGCCCACCAGCTCGGCGGGATTGGGTGGGAGCGGCCCACTGGGCACGACCGAGAGCTTCGGAATCGCGGTGGGCAGGGCGATCTCGGCGAACGACAGGCCCTCCACCAGCGCGGTGGTGAGCCCGCGCGCATTGCTCACCTTGAACAGCCGGTGGAGCGTGGGGCGTCGGAGGTCGGAATCGACCACACAGACGCGAGATCCGGCCTGCGCGGCGACGACCCCGAAGTTGGCCGTGGCTGTGCTCTTGCCCTCCTCCGGGCCGGCAGACGTCACGACAATGCTCCGACACGGCTGATCCAGTCCCGCGAACTGGATGTTGGTGCGGAGTGTCCGGAAGGCCTCCGAGGCCGCCGACTTGGGTTCGGCCAGGGCAATGAGGACCGGGTCGGGATGGTGAGCGTGGGGCCGCGCCTGGCGCGCGCTCATCAGCGCCGCCTCGCGTGAAACGACGGGACAATGCCGATGACCGATAGCCCCAGGTAGCGCTCCACGTCATCGGGGGTCTTCACCGTCGTGTCCAGATGCTCGAGAGCAAAGGCCACCCCGAACGCCAGGACCAACCCCGCCGCGATGCTCAGGGCCACGTTCCGCGCCTTCCGCGGTCGGATCGGCACCACGGGCGGCGTGGCCTCCTCGATGATCCGCACGTTGCTGTCCTCGAGACCGCCGGCCACCCCGGTCTCCTTCATGCGCTTGAGCACGGAATCGTAGAGGGCCTGATTCGACTCGACCTCGCGCTGCAGGTTCTGATACTGGATCTCCCGCTCGTTCAGCTGCTGCCCCTCCTGACGGAGCGCATTGACCTGGTTGGCCAAGGTGTCTTCACGCCCCTTGGCCACCTTGTACTGGGTCTGGACGGCCCGCATCGTGTTCTGAAATTCGGCCTCGAGC
>DATHMJ010000044.1:0-4240 GCA_035487215.1 Gemmatimonadales bacterium | reverse complement strand
ACGCCATCAAGAACGCCATCCGCGTCGCCGTGCAGGCGGTCGAGAGCCAACTCGATGGACACATCGGCGCCCAGTTCGCCGAGCGCGCCGCCGCCACCCCCGCATGACGGTGCGCCCGATCGTCCAGATCGCCGGCCTCGGAGTGGCGGTGCCGGACCAGATCGTGACCAATCACGATCTCTCCCGCACACTCGACACGTCCGACGCCTGGATCGTCGAGCGCACCGGCATCCGCGAGCGCCGCATCGCGCGGCCCGACGAGTCGCTTGCGTCGCTCTGCGTCACCGCGGCCAACACGGCGATGACCCGGGCGGGCGTGATTCCCGAAGAGCTGGACTCGATCGTCCTCGCCACCGTGTCACCCGACCGGCGGATGCCGGGCACCGCGTGCGACGTCCAAGCGCTGATCGGGGCCGACAACGCCGCGGCCTTCGACATCTCGGCCGCTTGTCCGGGTTTCGTCTACGGGTTGAGCATCGCCGAGGGGTTCGTCGCCACCGGCTCCAGCCGGACCGTGCTCGTGCTCGGTGCTGAAAAGCTGTCGTGCATCACCGACTGGCAGGACCGCGCCACCGCGGTGCTCTTCGGTGACGGCGCGGGCGCGGCCATCGTGCGTCCGGCCAAGCCCGACGGCCGAGGCATCCTGTCCACGTTCCTCAAGACCGATGGACGCCTGGCGCCACTGCTCTGGATTCCGGCTGGTGGCTCGTTGGAGCCGATGAGCGAGAAGGTGCTGCAGGAGCGCACCCACCTGATGCGCATGAAGGGCCGCGAGGTGTTCAAGGCGGCGGTCCTCGCCATGGCGGAGGCCACGGACGAAGCGCTTCGGCGGGCCTGCGTCACTGCGGATCAGATCGATCTCTTCGTCCCGCACCAGGCCAATCTCCGGATCATCGAAGCCACGGCCAAACACGCCGGCATCCCGATGGACAAGGTGATGGTGAACCTGGAGAAGTACGGCAACACGTCGGCCGCCTCGATTCCGCTGGCGCTCGATCAGGCCCTGACTGAAGGGCGCATCGGCAAGGGATCCCTGCTGCTGTTCGTGGCGTTCGGCGCCGGCTTCACGTGGGGGAGCGCCGTCGTCCGGTGGTGACGGTGGTGATGTGTCCCGGACAAGGGGCGCAAAAGGTGGGGATGGGGAAGGACCTCGCCGACCGCTTTCCCGCGGCGCGCGCCGTCTTCTCCGCTATCGACGAGGCCCTGGGCGCGCCGCTCACGCGGATCATGTGGGAAGGGCCGGAGGAGGAGCTGACCCGCACCCACAACGCGCAGCCCGCGATCCTCGCGCATTCGGTCGCCGTGCTCGCCGTGCTCGGCGACGCGCTGGGGCAGCCGGGCGCGGCGGCGGGACACAGCCTGGGTGAGTACAGCGCCCACGTGGCGGCGGCCGCGCTCTCGCCGCCGGACGCGGCCAAGCTGGTCCGCCGCCGGGGCGAGCTGATGTACGAGGCTGGGCTGAAACGACCGGGCGCGATGGCCGCGGTGCTGGGACTCGAGACCGCCGCGGTGGAGACGGCGTGCCGCGAGGCGAGCAGCGAAGGCAACGTCGCGGTCGCGGCCAACCTGAATACGCCGGAGCAGACGGTCATTTCCGGTGACCCCGATGCGGTGGCTCGGGCAGGAGAGAGCTGTCGGGCGCGCGGGGCCAAGCGCGTCGTGCCGCTCAAGGTGAGCGGGGCGTTTCACTCTCCCCTCATGCAACCGGCCGTGGCTGGACTGCGCGCCGCGCTCGGGAGCGCCCAGTTTGGCGCGCCGCGGTGTCCGGTCGTCGCCAACGCCACGGCGGGACCGGTCACCACGCCGGCCGAGGCGGTGCGGACGCTGGTAGACCAGCTCACGGCGCCGGTGCGCTGGGTCGAATGCATGCAGCGGGCGGCCGCGCTCGTGCCCGGAGCCACGTTCGTCGAGGTCGGGCCCGGGAATGTGCTCGCCGGCCTGCTCAAGCGGATCGTGCCGGACGTCAAGGCGGTATCGGTGGGAACGGCGGACGAGGTCGAGCGGTTCATGTCCTCGCAGGTCGCGGCGGGCTAGGAATGGTCACGATCGACTTGACCGGCAAGGTCGCTCTGGTGACCGGCGGGACCCGCGGCATCGGGCGCGCCATCGCGGGCACGCTGCGTCGGGCCGGGGCGCGAGTGGCGATCACTGGGCGCGACGCGGAGCGGGCGCGCGCCGCGGCGAAGGAGCTGGGCGAGGGGACTGCCGGATTCGCCTGCGAGCTGGCCGACGCGGCGCAGGTGGACGCGGCCGTGGCGGCCGCGGAGGCCGCGCTCGGTCCGATCGACGTGCTCGTGAACAACGCCGGTCTCACGCGCGATCAGATCGTCCTCCGGATGAGCGAGGGCGATTGGGACGCCGTGCTCGACGCGAATCTCAAGGGCGCGTTTCTGATGATTCGCGCGGTGCTGAAGGGCATGATGAAGCGGAAGGCCGGCCGCATCGTCAACGTCACCAGCATCGTGGGGCTGACGGGGAACAAGGGCCAGGCGAACTACGCCGCGTCCAAGGCGGGGCTGATCGGACTCACGAAATCGGTGGCGAAGGAGTACGCCAGCCGCAACATTCTGGTGAATTGCGTCGCCCCCGGCTTCGTGGAAACCGACATGACCGGCGCCTTGCCGGTCGAGGCGCGGTCCACGTTATTACAGCAGATCGCCCTGGGGCGACTCGGACAGCCAGACGACGTTGCCGGCGCCGTGCTGTTCCTGGCCTCGGATCTGGCGGGCTACGTCACCGGTCAGGTACTGGTCGTGGATGGCGGGTTGGTCATCTAGGCGGACCCTCAAGCGCGAACGAGGACGATATGAGCGACAAGAACGACGTGGAGGAGAAGGTCAAGCAAATCATCGTCGAGGAGCTCGGGGTCGAGCGCGACAAGCTCAAGAATGAGGCGAGCTTCATGGAAGACCTCGGTGCCGACAGCCTCGATACCGTCGAGCTCGTCATGGCCTTCGAGAAGGAATTCGACATCGACATCCCCGACGAGGAAGCGGAAAAGCTCCGCACCGTCGGCGACGCCATGAACTATCTGCACCAGAAAATCGGGACCTAGCTTGACCCACCGCGTTGTCGTCACCGGCCTCGGGGCGGTGACCCCCATCGGCAACGACGTCGAATCGACCTGGGCCGGCCTCCTGGCCGGCCAGTCGGGCGCGGCGCCGATCACCAAGTTCGATCCGGCCAAGCTCCAAGTCCGCTTCGCCTGCGAGGTGAAGGGGTTCGACGCGTCGCGGTACATGGACCGCAAGGAAGCCCGGCGCTACGACCTCTTCGCCCAGTTCGCCCTCGCGGCCGCCAATCAGGCGATCACGCAGGCCGGCCTCGAGGGGAAGGTGCCGACGCCGGAGCGCACCGGCGTCATCATCGGCAGCGGCATCGGCGGCATGCAGACCTACGAAGAGAACTGCTCGATCTACCTCACCAAGGGGCCCGACCGGGTATCACCCTTCTTCGTCCCGATGTACATCCCCGACATCGCTGCCGGACTCGTATCGATGCGCTACGGACTCCGGGGCCCCAACTTCTGCACCGTGTCCGCCTGCGCTTCGTCGGCGCACGCCCTCGGCGAAGCCTACACGATGATCCGGAACGGGATGGCCGACGCCATGGTGAGCGGCGGCTCGGAGGCCGCGATCACCGGGCTAACGGTTGCCGGATTCCAGAACATGAAGGCGCTCTCCACCCGGAATGACTCGCCCCAAACGGCGAGCCGCCCGTTCGACCTGGACCGGGACGGCTTCGTGCTGGGGGACGGCGCCGCGGTCGTGGTGTTGGAGAGCCTGGAGCACGCGCAGCGGCGCGGGGCCCGGATCCTGGGCGAGATGATCGGCTACGGTCTGAGCGCCGACGCGCATCACCTCACGCAGCCGGCCCCGGAGGGCCGAGGGGCGGCCCAGGCGATGCGCGACTGCCTGGCCGACGGAAAGATTGCGTTGGAGGACGTGGGCTACATCAATGCCCACGGCACCTCGACGCCGCAGGGTGACATAGCGGAGACCCAGGCCGTCAAGGCGGTCTTCGGCGAGCACGCCCGCAAGCTCATATTCGGCTCGACCAAGTCGATGACGGGCCACCTGCTGGGCGGCGCCGGCGCGCTCGAGTTCGTGATCTCGCTGCTGGTGACCACGTGTGGCGTCATCCCTCCCACGATCAATCAGTTCACGCCCGATCCTGAGTGCGACTTGCCGTCGGCTCCGAACGAAAAGATCAACCGGGACGTGAAGGTGGCCCTGTCGAA
>DATHMJ010000043.1:0-6746 GCA_035487215.1 Gemmatimonadales bacterium | reverse complement strand
TGAGTCTACGGGTCGGCCGGGTCCCCTGTCAAGGAGGAGGCCGCGCGGGGTCGCCCCTGGCGCCCGATGGTATCTTCTTGAGTCCCTCCTGTTCTGTCTTCAACCGTCGCTAGGAGCACGGTCTGATCACCGAATCCGCCGCGCGCGTCCCGGATGCCGGCCGGATCCGCCCGACGCTCGCGCTCGCCGGGGGATTCCTGCTGGTGTGGCTCGGCGCATCTCCGGTGTCCGCCCAGGGACTCCCGGAGTTCGCGCCGATCAATCCCGTCGCTGCTTCCCGCAGCGGGCTCTACTTCCAGCCGTACCGGACGCCGCGCCCGGGCCATCTGAGCATCGACGTTCGGCTCGACTACGGCAGCGCCATCGAGTACGACCTTCCCCAACCCCGGCCGAGTTACCTCCTCGACGGCGAGTTCCTCCGGCTCCAGCTCGCCGCCGCGCGGGACCTGGGTCCCAAGTTGTTCGTCTTCGGCGACGCCGGTTTGGACGGCGCCTATGCCGGTTTCCTCGACGGTTTCTTGAACTGGTACCACCGGTTGCTCGGGCTCAACCTGCCGGAGCGCGACGCTCGACCGAAGAATGCGTTCGCCTACCAGCTCGCGCTTGCAAACGGTACGACGCTCGATCGGTCGCCCTCCGATCTCTATCTCGGCGACGCTCGGCTCGGCGCCGGGTATCGGTGGACTGGCGGGCTCCAGACGGCCGTGTCCGTCACGGTCCCGACCTCGACCGGGCCCGATGGCTACGGTCGCGGGACGCTCTCGCTCAACGCGGTCAACACCGCCCGCGCGCGACTCAGCTCCCGCTTCACCTATGAAGGGAGCTTGGGCTTCGGTTGGACCCCGACGCACGGCGACCTCGCCCCGTATCAGAAGCAGGTCTTCGTGTCGGCGACCTCGGGGCTACGCTTTCGATTCTGGGGCCGCGCGTCGGCGTTCGCGAACGTGTTCTACCACTCGCCCTATTACCAGAAGACGACGCTGCCGGCCCTCGATCGGCGAGACTTGGAGCTCGACTTTGGCTGGATGCTCGCGACCAAGAGTGGGAAGGAGTGGCGGATCGGGATGACGGAGGATCTCGAGCCGAGCGGGCCGGCCATCGACGTCATCTTCCGGATTGGCGCGACTTTTTGACCCGGGTCAGGTTGGCGGTGCGCCAAAGAGGAATTGTTCCATGTTCTTCATGAGAAATTCCTTCGCCTGAGCATCGCGGAGATTCAAGCCGTAGTGGTTGATGAGTTGCTGCTGGGTCTTGAGCCATTCGGCCCAGCAAACGCTGCAAACCTGCTCGAAAACCCGCCGGCCCTGCTCGTTCGGAAACGGGCGGAACGCCATCGGAGCCCGGTCTTGCTCACAGCGCACACAGTGGATCGTTGTTTGCATGGGGGTAACATAGCGGCCCCCGGTTCATGGGATCAGACGCCGAGAGACGAGTTCACCACGGCGGATCGCCCGGACACCGCTGGCGGTCCCGAACCCGATCCCCAGGCCGAACACCGCGGTGGTCACCAACCCGAGCCAAGGGAGCAGGGTCAGAGGCGAGAAGGCTAGCGCGCCGAGCGCACCGGCAATCCAGGGCGCCCAGGGTGATTGGATCGCATCGACGAACCGGAGTCGCCGGCTGACGAAGTTGCGGGCCAGCAGATAGCCGCCGAAGCCGACACCGGCGGTAAGCGCTAGGGCGAGGATGGGGTACATGTGTCCGTGCCTGCGTAAGGGTGAATGCCAGTAGCGTTCCACTACGGAACGCACTCCGGTTGAGATTCAGCCGATTCGCGGAGGCTACCGATGCCAAGGCACCGCAAGCATCCGACAGTCGTCGTTCCGAATATCGGTCCCATGGACCACGCGTGGGATGTCCTCGGGGAGTGGCAGGCAGAGCTGGAGCTTCCGGAGGGCGAGACCCCGGTGCGGGGGACCGTGACCTTCCGGTCCTGGACCAACGCCGACCTGGAGCTCGATCCGCGAGCTGCCGCCGTGGCAGGCATTCCGCCCAGCGTGGCCCTGGAACGCACCAGCGACATCCACCGGACCGACGCCGGGGGTGGCGCCCTCCAGTGGGTGCTCCGGGCCCCCTCCTGCAACTGGTCTCTCCAGGCCACGCTCTGGCCGGGCGCCTTGCATCTCTTCGTGCATGACGCCGACGACGAGGAGGAGCAGCTCTACCGTGCCCGGGCCACCCGCGACCGGGAGTACTACGCCCGGAAGTATCCCCTGGCCGAGGGAGGGGACTGAGCGTGGCGTAATTGTATTGGTACCCATATAATTCGCCATGGAGACCCGCTCGCTCCAGCTTCCCCTCCGCGGCACCGGCGCCGCCCCTCGCACCGCCACCATCGAAATCGGCGTGTTGGACCCCGCGGACCGCGTCCGCCGGGCGGCGGTCGCATTCGGCACCGCCCTCGTCGCGGCGGCGATCGCCGTACTGATCCCGATCGTGCATTTCGTGCTGGTTCCCGCCGCCCTGGTTCTCGGGATCGTCTTCTGCGTGCGTCGGCTGGGACAGCGAGAGACGTTTCGGGGCGGGTCCGGCGCGTGTCCCTACTGCGGCACGCAGCAGCAACTCACGCTGTTGGGACGATTCCACCTGCCCAAGAGGGTCTACTGCTCATCCTGCCAGCGGGAGCTGTATCTGGACGAGGGGGACAAGTAAGCCGCGCGGCAACGTGCCTTCGCCTACCATCTGGCCGCAACGCTGCCCCACATGAACCCCGATCCGAACGCCGTCATCACGACCAGGTCTCCGCGCGCAACGCGACCCGCGCGGACACACTCGTCCAAGGCGATCGGAATCGTCGCCGCGGTGGTGTTTCCGTAGTGCTGAATGTTGTTGTGTATCTGGTCGTCCCGCAGGCCGAGATCCCGTTGAACCATCTCGGAGATGCGGAGGTTGGCCTGGTGGGGAAGTAGCAGCCTGACCTCGTCGACCTGCGCCCCGACTTTGGCCAGGACGGCCCGCACCGATTCCGGCATCCGTACGACCGCGTGGCGGAACACCTCCCGGCCATCCATATCCAGAAAGTGACGTCCCGCCTCCAAGTGCTCGGGAGCGATGCGGGGATGGTACATCGAGCCGGGGACATCCACCCACAACTTGTCGGCGAGCGAGCCATCCGAGTGCAGGTCGAACGCGAGTATGCCGCGATTGGGCTCGTCCGTAGCGCCAAGGACGACCGCGCCGGCGCCGTCGGCGAAGATCACCGCCGTATTTCTTCCGCGGGTGCTCACGTCCATGCCGGTGGACTGGATCTCGGCGCCGACGACCAGTACCCGTTCGTACTGACCGGTTCGGATCCACGCATCGGCTACCGAGAGGGCGTAGATGAATCCGCTGCACTGGGCGCGGACGTCGAGCGCGGGAATGGGCCCTAGGCCGAGGCGGTGCTGGAGGTAAACCCCGTTGCCGGGGGCGAAATGGTCGGGGGTGGTGGTCGCGTACACGATCGCGTCCAGCTCCGTCGCGCCGAGCCCGGCCATCTCCAGCGCGGCCGCCGCCGCGCGACTCGCCAGATCGACGCCGGTCTCCCCTTCCCGGACCCAGCGGCGTTCCTCGATACCGGTGCGGGTGCGGATCCACTCGTCGGTCGTATCCATGACCCGCGCGAGATCGTCGTTCGTGACCACGCAGTCGGGCACCGCGAAGCCGGTGCCGAGGAAGCAAGCGCGGGGCATGGAAGGTCCTGGCCGAGGCGTCGGGAGTGGACGGGGAGGGTATCTTCACTCGAAGGCCAATGTTCCGCAAGGCGTTTCGCTATGATCGCATCTCCCGATGACCCACTCGACGAGGCGTTTCCGTTGGGCGACGGAACGGCCGACACTTCGGCCGACGTCATCTGCCCGTATTGTGGTGAGCACAACGAGATCGGTCTCGATCCCGGGAGTGGCGCGACCCAAGAGTACGTGGAGGATTGCCAGGTGTGCTGCCGGGCGTGGAGGGTGCTGCTGGAATACGCCTCCGACGGCTCAGCCGTCGTAAGGCTACAGGCCGAAGACGAGGAGTGACGCCGTCATGACCACCGGTTTCAAGGACCATTTCTCAGGTCAGGCCGCTGCCTACTCCACCTTCCGCCCCACGTACCCCACGGCGCTGTTCGACTGGCTCGCGGACAACGCTCCTCGCCGCGACCGAGTCTGGGACGTGGGAACGGGCAGTGGTCAGGCGGCCGGAGCCCTGGCCGCGCGCTTCGAGCGGGTGGTCGGCACCGACGCCAGCTCGGCCCAGGTGGCCCAAGCGAGCCCGCACCCACGAGTGGAGTATCGGGTCGCTCCGGCGGAGGCGAGCGGCTTGCCGGCGGCGTGGGCCGACGTGATCACCGTCGCGCAGGCGCTGCATTGGTTCGATCTGCCGAAGTTCTTCGACGAGGCGAAACGTGTGCTAGCGCCGGACGGGCTCCTCGCCGTCTGGTGTTACGGCGATCCGAAGCTGGACGACCCTGCCGTCGATCGCATCGTCCATGACTACAACCGAGGGACGGTTGAGAAGCATTGGCCGCGGGAACGGGATCTCGTGCTCAAGGAGTATCGGACCATCGCGTTTCCGTTCCGGGAGATTTCCACGCCGTCGCTCATGCTCGAGGCATCGTGGACGCTGCCGCAGCTCGCGGGCTATCTCCGCAGCTGGTCGGCGACGGCGTGCTACGCCAAGATCCTCGGACGCGATCCTGTGGTCGTCGTAGAAGAAGAGCTGAGTAGTGTTTGGGGAACGCCGGAGGCGCCACGGGTCATTCGCTGGCCGATCACGATCCGCGCCGGTCGCCCGGGCAGCGAATGAGGGGAGCGCTGCGCTATAGGCCGCCCAGCCATGGGTAGCCCTGATCCTCCCAATAGCCGCCCGGACGTTCGGCGGTGAAGGTCATCCGGGTCAAATATTTCGTCAGCTTGTAGCCCAGCTTGATGGGCGAGTACACCCGGAGCGGCGCTCCGTGGTCCGGCCGGAGCGGCTGATCGTTGTGAGCGTAGGCCAGGATCGTCTGCGGGTGCATCGCGCTCTTCAAATCCCACCCATTGTAGTAGTTCCGGTCGAACGAATCGAAGCGGATGTACTGCGCGGCCGGCAGCGGCTCCACCATGGCCACCACAGTGGAAACCGGCACGCCCGCCCAACTCGCGATGGCCGTCCAGCCCTCGACGCAGTGGTGCTTGACCGTGTAGCTCAGCGACGGCAAGGCCTCGAGCATCGGCTGGGTAAAGCGGGTCGGCTTCCGCACCAAACCGCCGACCTCGAGGGCCCACGCCGCTGGATCGGGTGGCAGCGGTGTGGTGTCGCTGATGAAATACGATGGCATGGTGCCGCTTCGCGCCGACGCCGGGTAGGTCGGCGCGGGGCGAGACGAGGACAGCAGTACATGCTCGCCCACCCAGTCGTTGATGCGGGAAATCGCGTTCAACTTGGGGCGAATGAGGTCCCCCCCGTCCCAGCCGCACGCCGCCACCAACGCCGCCGGTCCTGCCACGAGTCCCAGTCGCAAAAAGTCCCGACGGTCGAGTCCGCGATCAGTCATGGCTGGGGAATCTCCCCCGGTACCAACCCGTGAGCATTGCCCGGAGCGAGGCGGGATCGACCAGAAAAACCAGCGCCACGTGGAGCAGGGTGAAACCGATGAAGATCCAGACGGCGAGAAAGTGCCAGTACCGGGCGAGCTCGTAGCCGCCGAGGAGCCGCGTCAGCCAGGCGAGCTGTACCGGCTTATAGATCGCGAACCCGGTGATGGCCGACAGCGCGCCGAGCACGACGATGAAGGTGTAGGCGGCCTTCTGCAGCGCGTTGTGCTTCCCCTGAGGGGGGTGCTCCTTCCGGAGCCGCAGGTAGTAGAGCTGCATCGCGATCGCCGGCTTGACGTCGCGCGGGCGAAACAGCAGCGCCTTCCATTCTCCGGTGAAAACCAGGAATGCGAGGTAGATGAGGCCGGTCAACACGAACGGCCACGCGAGCGCGAAGTGCCACTGCAGTCCTCCTGCGAGCCACCCGCCGAGACGGGCCCATTCCGGAAACCCGGAAGGGAAATGCCCCGAATCGAATGGATTCGGGACCGGATAGACCTTCCCCTTTTGGCCGAAGTGGGGGAATGCCTGATAGATCTGGAGACCGCTCGCGATCATGCCGAGCAGGACGATCGCATTGAGCCAATGCGCGACGCGGACGAGCCCGTGATGACGCTTCACGAGCGCAGGCGCGTCCGGGGACTCGGCGTTTTCGACCGGCGGCAACGTGGATGATGTCAAGAGAGCACTCCCCGCCCGAGCGATGCGAGAACTCAACGTTCCCGGCGGACGACCGGTTCCATCGCCCGGGGTGGACGGTCAGGCGGGCGTCTTGGGGGTCGCGAAGTCGCGCTCGACGCGTCCGTCCCTGAGGTGGATCTGGCGGTATGCATGCGCCGCGATATCGGCCTCGTGCGTCACCAGCAGGATGGTCTGTCCCTCGCGGTGCAGCGCCTCGAAGAGACCCAGGATTTCTTCGCTGGTGGTCGAGTCGAGGTTACCAGTCGGCTCGTCCGCCAGCAGAATGCTGGGCCGGTTGACGAGCGCCCGGGCGATGGCCACGCGTTGGCGCTGTCCCCCGGACAGCTCGTTGGGCTTGTGCTGCACCCGGTCGGATAGGCCCACGCGGTCGAGCGCGTCGGCAGCGAGCCCACGCCGCTCCTTGCTGCCGATCCCGGCGTAAACCAGCGGCAGCTCCACGTTGTGGAGAGCGGTAGCCCGAGGCAGCAGGTTGAAGGTCTGGAATACGAACCCGATCTCCTCGTT
>DATHMJ010000042.1:0-5558 GCA_035487215.1 Gemmatimonadales bacterium | reverse complement strand
GGAACACCAGGTCATATCCCGCGCAGCGCTCCGGATCGAGCGGCCCGTGCCAGTCCTCATGGTGGAGACGCACGTCGAAGTGCCGCGGATCGACCAGGGAAGCGACATGCAGACCGGAGATCGGCTGCATGAAGTATCGGCTCCGCCGCTTGTCGCGGCCCGGGCGCAGGTGCGCGCAGACGACCAGGGCCCGTCTCCGCGGCGGTGCCGGTCTCGTATCGCGGGCGGACGAACCACGCATTCCGCTGCCCCCTGGGAGTGAATCGAAGGACCACGCCTACCCGCGGGGATTCTACACAATTACCCACCCGCGAAGGTGGGTTAGAATGAGCCGCGTATCGTGCTTGCGGACAGGGATCTACGCCGGCAAGAATGAGCCCGGGGGGGCGTGGGATGAGTGAAGTCCGAACCTCTGGAGTCGACCCACGTCCTTCCGAACACCGCTTTCTCACCATCGAGTTCATCGACCTGGTCGGGTACACGGACCTGGCCGAGCAGCTGGATCCGGAAGAGCTCGGGCTGCTGCTGCGTCGCTACCAGCGACTGGCCCTGACGACCATGGAGCGCTTCGGCGGATTCGTCGCCCAGGCCTTCGGCGACGGCCTCCTCGTCTATTTCGGCTACCCCGCCGCCCACGGCAACGATGCCGAGCGCGCGCTGCTTGCGGCGCTCGCGTTGCTCCAGGGCCTGCGCGATCTCGATACGACTGTCCACGGCCGGACCCTGCCGAAGCTGGAGGCGCGCATCGGGGTCCATTCCGGACTGGTGCTGATCGCTCAGGAACTGGTGACCCTCCCGGGTGCCAGCGACTATGGCGCGGTGGGAGAGGCGGTGAATCTGTCGGCCAGACTGCAGGCCGAGGTGCCCTCCGGTGGGATCGCGATCAGCCAGGAGACGGCCGAGCTGGTCGAGGGGCTGTTCGAGTGCAAGCCGCTCGGCCTGAAGGCGATCAAGGGCCTGTCGCGCAAGATCGAGGTCTTCCAGGTCGTGCGCGCGTTGCCCGGCACCACGCGGACCGAGTCCCGCCTACGTCGTGGAGCGGCGCGCATGGTGGGGCGCGAGGCGGCCATCGAGCAGATCGTGGCGCGCTGGAAGGTTGCCCGCGACGAATCGCGCTGCCAGACGGTGGCGGTCGTCGGCGATGCCGGCCTGGGCAAGACGCGTCTGATGCTGGAGCTGTCGAGCCGGGCCGAGCTCGTCGACGGAACGCTGCTGCAGGGGCAATGCCACGAGATCTTCGCCAGCACGCCGCTCTATCCGACCAGGATGTTTCTTCGGGGGCGCGCCGGGCTGACCGCGGACGACGAGGAGTCGGTGCGCCTGGCCAAGATCTCGGGCTATCTCGACGAGATCGGCCGGAACACTGAGGAGAATCGTGACCTCGTTGCGAATCTTCTCGGCGTGCCCGGGCCCGACGGCGGCAACGCGGCCACTGCGACGTCACAGCTGCTCAGGCAGAAGCAGTACGCATTCATCGTGTCGACCTTCGAGCAGGCCGCCCGCACGCGTCCGGTGATCCTCTGGATCGACGATGCCCACTGGCTGGACCCTTCATCCGCCGATCTCCTGCGCGACATCGTCGCCGCCTCGGCCAAATTGCCGGTCCTCGTCGTGTTGACGATGCGGCCCTTCCCCAGGGGCCCCGCGCTCCCGGAGATCGACGAGACGGTTCGGCTCGAGCCGCTGGGGTTGCCGGATGGCCTCGAGCTGGCGCGGTCGGTTCCGGGGGCCGCCGGGCTGTCCGACGAGATGGTCTTGAAGGCGGTCGAGGCCGCCGAGGGGGTGCCGTTCTTTCTCGAACAGCTCGTCATTTCCCTGCTCGACGAGCAGTCGCGAGGGCCGGCGCCACACCGCCGGCTGGGCGGTGTGCCGCTCATGCTTGCCGAGCTGATGTCGGAACGGCTCGACCGGCGACCAGGGGCGCGGCGCATCGCCCAGGCGGCCGCCTGCCTCAGCGGCGCGTTCACGCTGGACTTGCTCATCGCCTTGCTCAAGGACGAGACGCAGGTCCCCGAACGGCTGGAAGGGCTGGTCGAAGCGGAGATCCTGCTGCCGAGGCGATTCGGTGCGGAGATCCGCTATGAGTTCCGGCACGCCTTGCTGCAGAGGATGGCGCACGAATCCATGGTTCAGACCGAGCGCCGGGCCATGCACGTGCGCATCGTGGAAGTACTCCTGAACGCCACGGTGGACGAGCCGGCCATACCGGAAGTTCTCGCCTATCACCTCACCGAGGCGGGTGACTTCCGGGAGGCGGTCGAGGCGTGGTTGCAGGCGGGCGTGGCGGCCGCCCGGCGATCCGCGCACGTCGAGGCGGTCGAGCATGTCCGCAAGGGACTTGGCCTGCTGGACCGGATTCCCGATCCCGGCGCGCGCCGGCAATTCGAGCTCAAGCTCCAGGCCTCGCTGATGGGCTCGCTCCTGGCGACGCAGAGCGCGACCTCTGCGGACCTGGCGGCCTGCTGCGAGCGTGGCCTGCAGCTCTGCGAGGAAACCTCGGCCGCGTCGATGGTCTTCCCGTTTGCGTTCGGACAGTTCACCTTCGTCAATTGCCGGGGCCGCACCGACGAGGCGATCTGGCTGGCGAGACAGTTCGCCTCGCGCGCCGAGCAGGGGGGATTCGAGTCCGAGCGAGTCATCGGGTATCGGATGCTGGGCCAGGCGCTCATCGCCAAGGGCGACGTGGCGGCGGCGAAGGCGGCGCTCGAGCGGTCGCTGGCGCTCTATGTCCCCGAGCGGGACGCCGCGACGACCCACCTGTACGGGCAAAACACCGAGGTCCACACGAAGTCGCTGCTGAGCATCACCTATCTGTGCCTTGGCGACGTGGACGCGGCCCTCGACGTGGGCCTCGACGCGCTGCGGGCGGCCGACGCGATCCGGCATCCGCACTCGACCGCGATCCCGATGCTCTATGTCGGCGGCTGGGTATTCGGGCTGTGCGGAGCCCCCGAGCAGATGCTGGCAGTGGGGAGGAGCCTGCTCGCGCTCGCGGAGCAGCATCGGCTCTTTGGATTCCGGGCGCAAGCGGCCGCTTTCATCGGGTGGGCGCTCTGCCTGGGCGGAGATCCGGAACAGGGGATTCCGATGATCGCGAAGGCGCTCGCCGCGTTCGATTCGGTCCAGTTCCGCATAGCGGAGGCGGGGCACGTGGCCAATCTGGCCGACGCCCAGCGTCGGGTCGGCCGGCTCGCCGAGGCGGCGGCGACGTGTGAGCGTGCCGTGGAGCTGGTGCCCGAAGGCGGCCAATTGTTCGAATCCGAGGTGCGTCGCGTGCACGCGCTGGTGCTGGCCGAGCTCGCCCCAAGGGAGCTCGACCGCGCGGAGACCCGGTTTCGCGATGCGGTCCGGTGTGCGCAGGACTACCGGCTTCCGGTCTTCGAGCGGCGATGCCTGCTGAGTCTCGCCCAGTTCCTCGGCGCATCGGGTCGTCACGATGCGGCCGTCGAGACGCGGCTTGCCGAGCTGTCGCAGTTCGACCATCTCGACCTGCGGGTCGCGCGCGCGATGCGGGACCTCTCTCACGGAGTGTGAGCAAGCTCACCGCCTGCTGGATGGCCTGGGGCGTTGGCACGCACCTGCTGTGGGGCGTGGTGCTGGGCGGACTGGTGTTTCCCCGACTCTCGAAGCAGGAGCGCGAGAGGCGAACTCAGCAGTGGGCCCGGAAGATGCTGAAGCGAATCGGCGTCGAGCTCGAGGTCGTCGGTGCCCCGGCCCAGACCGGGCCCATGCTGCTGGTGGCGAACCACATCTCCTGGGTCGATATCGTGGCGTTGCTCGCGCTGTGCCCTTGCCACTTCGTGTCGAAGGCGGACGTCGCCCGATGGCCCCTCCTCGGGACGGTGGTCAAGGGGGGAGGCACCCTGTTCGTGAAGCGTGAGTCTCGGCGCGACGCCATGCGCGTGGTGCACCGGATGGTGCAGGGATTGAAGGACGGGGACATCCTCGCGGTGTTTCCGGAAGGAACCACCGGCGACGGCAGCTCGGTGCTGCCATTTCACTCCAGCCTGATCCAGGCCGCGATCTCCGCCGACGCACCGGTGCAGCCGGTAGCGCTGCAGATTCTCGACCGTAGATCCGGGGCACCCAGCCGGGCGGCAAGCTACATGGGTGATGAATCGCTCGGGGGATCGGTCTGGCGCACGCTTTGCGCGCGGGGGCTGTGCGCGGTAGTCGAGTTCGGCGCACCGCAGCTTGCGGCCGGGCGTGACCGTCGCGCATGGGCCCAGGAGCTGCGCAGAGAGATTGCGGCGATGCGGCCCCAGCCGGAAGGCCAGCACCCGTCGAGCCCGCGTCGCTCCGCATAGCGATCGCGTCCGCCAGGGGCGACGGCGCGAATCCCCCGTTATGGTAACTACGCTCGCACACTACGGACCAGGACGAGGAAGCGGACCGGCCCTGATGTACCAGGGCACGTTGGTCAGGCCGATGCGCTCGCTGCCCGTCAACAGGATGATCCACCTCAGGATTTCGGCGCGTTTGTTGTGGAGCGGACGTGCGCCTGCGCAGGGCTCTCCGTGTCAGCGATTCTCCCGTCATCGAGCAGCACCGGGACGAAGACCGCTTCTCGACCGGTGATGCGGGCACCCGCGCGCGTGTACACGCCTGCGATCTGCGCGCCCGCCAGGAACACGCCGAAGACCAGCGAGCGCTCCTCGACCCGCCAGCCGCCGGCCGTCCCGACCGGCAGCCGGACGCGAGCCAGATCGAGCCGCTCCTGGTAGACGACGTCGGCGTGCCGGCTGCGCCGCCGCGCGCGCGCGGTCAGAGTCTCCGGGAAGACGATGCCCAGCCCTTCGTGCTCCAGATACGGCTTGATCACGCACCGCGCGTCGCCGAGCCGCCGCGGGTCGAGCGTGGTCCGCGGCACGTGCCGCCGGATCGCCGCCGCTTCGGCGGGCGGGAAGAAGCCGCGGGCGAGCAGCTCCCAGAGCAAGGCCAGGAACGCCTTGCTCTGGGGCAGCAGGCAGTGGGCCGCGGGGAGCATGGGCAGTCGACCCGCCAGCACCAGCGCGAGGAGCGGCTCGAAGCGCGGCGTCGCGAGCCAGTGGAGCGGGTAGTAGCGGAAGAGGAGGTCAAGCGGGCGACCGCGGAGCCAGGCGCGGCCCCGCCGCACCACGAGCCCCTCCGGGCAGCCCCACTCGAACGTGGCGTGGGGCAGGGCGCGGCGCGCCGCCCGCTCGTGCGCCCGGAGCTGATCCTGGTCTTCCACCGCCCCGGGCGAGCCGATCATGCCGATCGTGAAGCGGCGGCCGTCGCCGCCGTGGGCCGACCGGTGCCAGGCGGCGCTGAGGGCGGGCCAGAAGCCCGCATTGAGGGTATCCACCCGGCCATGTAGGCGCGCGACTTCCGGCGCGATCGACCCCGCCTCCCAGAGGCCCGCCGGCGTGTCGCTGTTGATCTCCATCAGCTTCCACTGCCCATCCGTCGTGCGCGCCCAGTCGAGCCGTGAGAGGAAGCTCCACTCGTGCGGGGCTTCGACACGCGTGACCAGCGCCGCCAGGGCGCCGGGAATACCGAGCGAGCCGGCGAGCTCGGGGCGCCCATCCAGGTGGGCC
>DATHMJ010000041.1:0-6960 GCA_035487215.1 Gemmatimonadales bacterium | reverse complement strand
ACGTTGTTCACCTTGTAGATCTGCGGCATGCGGGCCACGTCACCGTGGCAGGTCTGACAGGCGTTCGGACCGAGGGCCTTGATGTGCCGCATGTGGGGGAAGTGCGCGTAGCGCGCCAGGTAGTGAATCCGCAGCCACTCCACCGGCTTCTTCTGGGCCCACGCGTCCCGCAGCTTCTTGATCTCGACCTTGTGGCTGCTGTCGCTGCCCGCAATGACCGTGTGGCATCCCATGCAGGTCTGCATCGAGGGAATGCCGGGCTCCGCCGACACGGCGACGGAGTAATGGCAGTATTGGCACTGGATCTTGTACTGGCCGGCGTGGATGTCGTGCCGGAAGAAAATCGGTTGGCGGGGGCCCAACAGCTTGCCGGTGTCGGCGCGGGCCAGGAGCGGGGCCTTGGTGGAGTCGGCGACCGTCTTCGGCGCCTGCGCGCCACTCGAGCCTGACGTGAGCGGGAGCGCGCCGAGGCCGAGCGCCACCGCCGCCACGACCGCCCCCGCCCCTGCGCCGATCAGAACCAGCTTCCGCATCGTCCTCACCAGTCAAGCGCCGGGCTGCTCTTTTCCAACCGCGCGCCCAGAAAAACCGGCAGCGCGGGGAGTTAGCCTCAATCGATTGAACGCGAAATGCTCAACGCCGGGAGAGTCCGCCCTCAGGCGGCAGTAAGTATAGTCATCCGCGGCGAAACTCCACAACCACACTGAATCTCTTGCGTCTAGACGGCACGCCGACGGCGAATCGCCGCCGACGCGCTGATCCATTCCGCCTTGCGCCGAATCAGACTCAGAAAGACTTCGATGGTGCGCCGATCGTTGAGCGCCATCCAGCACCACTTGACCGGACCAGTGCGCTGGCCATCCCTCAGCGCCTCACGGAGGACCTCGGCGAGGCGGCCGAGCGCAAGCGTCCGGCTTTCCTCTTCCTGGGTCAAGGTGAACGTTCCGCTCACCCCCGTCGCGATCGGGTGGAGCCAGCACAACTTGCGCGACCCGATGCTGTACTCCCACGTCCATGCCCATGGCGAACCCATGAACCGGACCTGCTCGCCGCCGGCTCGGATCGCGAGCAGTCCCGTCCGCGCCGCCCGGAACCGAGCGGCGATCGGCCCGGGCAGGTCGCGATACGGAGCCGACGGCTTCGGGGGATCGTCGGCCACGCGATAGAGATTGGCCGCCCAATACGCCGCTGATCGTCCCATGCTCAGGTCTCCGGACCGCGCGAGGGCGACGCCGAGGCATCCTGGCGCGTCAGGACGCCCTCCCGCGCGAGGAAGCGGCCGACCTCGATGCCCATCGCCCGGAGCAGGGATGCCTCGCGCGCATCGGGCGCCGCGCGGAACACCAGCTCGCGGAACGAGCGCATGACGTGCTCGGGGTGGCGAGTCTTGAAGAAATCGATGGCCCAGAGGGCCCGCTCCCAATCAGCGAACAGGGCCTCGAGGATTTCATGCGTGGCCGCCGGCGCGGTCTTCCGCGGCGGCTTGAAGGGCAGGTCGTCGCCACCTCGGGCGAGCCAGAGCTCGTGCGCCATGATGGCCACGGCCTGGGCCAGGTTGAGCGAGGGGTGCCCCGGATCCGTGGAGATGGTGACCAGGATATCGCATCGGTCCAACTCGTCGTTCGTGAGTCCCGAATCTTCCCGTCCCGCCACCAGGGCCACCGGACCGTCGGCCGCTCGCTCGACGAGGCGGATCGCCGCCTCCCGAGGACGGAGGACCGAGCGCTTGGCCGCCCGCTCCCGCCCGGTCAGCACGGCGGCATACACGCAATCCGCCAGCGCGTCGGCGAGCGACTCGTGCACCGTCATGCGAGCGACCACGTCGGCGGTATTGTGGGCGATCCCCTCGATCCGGTACGCGTCCAGCTCGACCTCGGGATTGATGACGCGGACCGTGCCGATCCCAAAGTTCTTGGCGATCCGAACGGCGCTCGCCACGTTGACGAGGTCCTGGGGCGACACGAGCACCAAGATCGGAGCCGGCGGCCGTGCCGCAGGCCGCTGGTGAGTCATAGCTCGCCCAGGAACGACACGTCGTGGCGCTTGGCCTTGAGGGCCTGCGCAAAGCCCGCCTTCTCCACCGCCTTCATGTACGCTTCCTTGGGCTCGACGTGTCCCTGATCCACCAGCTCCATGAGCGCGTCGTTGAGCGTCACCATGCCGGCTTTCCGGTTGGTCTGCATGATGGAAGGGATCTGGAAGGTCTTGCCCTCGCGGATCAGGTTCGACACGGCCGGAATGGTGAGCAGGATCTCGCGGGCGGCCACCCGACCCCCGCCGATCTTCCGACACAGCGTCTGAGCGATCACCCCCCGCAACGACTCCGACAGCATCACCCGGATCTGCGACTGCCGGTCGGCCGGGAACTGGTCGATGATCCGGTCGATCGTGGACGCCGCCGTCGTCGTGTGCAGCGTGCCGAACACCAGATGCCCCGTCTCCGCGGTCTCGATCGCGATCGAGACCGTCTCCAGATCGCGCATCTCTCCCACGAGCACGATGTCCGGATCTTCCCGCAGGGCGGCCCGGAGCGCGTGCTTGAAGCCCCGCGTGTGCAGTCCGATCTGGCGTTGCGTCACCAGGCATTGCTTGCTCTGATGCACGAACTCGATCGGGTCCTCGATGGTGATGATGTGGTCGGCTCGGGTGCGGTTGATCAGATCTACCAGGGCCGCGAGCGTGGTGGACTTACCCGAGCCGGTGGGGCCGGTGACGAGCACTAGTCCCTTGGTCAGATAGCAGAGGTGCTGCACCTCCCGACTCAGCCCCATGTCGTCCGCGCTGAGTACCCGGCGAGGGATGGTCCGGAACACCGCCATCGGCCCCCGACGGTCCCGCCCCGCGTTGCAGCGGAACCGGACGCCCCCCTCGATTTCGTAGGCCCAGTCGGTGTCGTTGTGCTCGCGGTATTCGCCGAGCTCCTTGGCCTCCATGATGCTGGTCAGCAGGCCATCCAATCGCTCGGCGGTGAGCGGCTCGCTCTCGAGCCGGCTCAGCGCGCCGTCGCGCCGGAGAATCGGGACTTCGCCGGTTCGGAGATGCAGGTCGGACGCACCCGACTCGACCAGCTGGCGAAAGAGGGCATCCATCGCCCCGCGCAGCTCCTGCAGCTCGGCTGGGCTGCGACCCGCCGGGCGCGCGGCCGGCGTGCCGACCGGCCGAAGCGTCGTCTCGGCGGCTTTGCTCGCCACGTGGACACCGCCCGAGGGGGCTCGGTACTCGAACGCCACGCCGTCGGCCGAGCCGACCCGGGCCGCGGCGTCGGCCGGCGCGATTTCGCGAACGAGCGCCACGACCTGGCCGTCGGTCAGTGGGTCTTTGGTGAGGGGGCGCGTCGTGCCATCCCGAATCAGAACGGCGGGTTTTCCGGCGGTCAGCTGTAGCGAGTCGCCACGCTGCTCATGAAGCACCCGGATGAATTGATCAATTCGAGCCACGAGCCCTCGTCAATCCAGCGGTCGGATGGTCCGCACAAGAGACTTGTTCACGTAATGAGTCTGCGTATCGGTCCACAGCGCGAAGAACGTCCCGGGCCCGTTCACGTAGTCGAGTGCCCGGCTGCGCTCCGGCGGCATTTCGACGGCCGCGTGACCGTGAATTTCCCGGCCGCCAAGCAACACGACATCCAGCGCCACGACCTTGGCCGCGGAAAAGCGCTCCGGATCGGTCGGTGCCGCGTTGTGACGGCAGGTGATGACCGCTGCCTGGGCCTTCGGGATGAACAGCACGCCTCCGTCCGACCGGGTCAGGGCGAAGAATGGATCGCTCCGATTCAGCATATCCAGGGGAGTTTCCGGGCCTTGCGGATAGTCGATACGCGACAGCAAATGGAGGCTGCCGTCGATGGGGACGCCGTCGGCCAGCAGCACGCGCGCTGCTTCCTGGAGGATGGTCCCCCAATTCTCGGTCATCGGAGAGCGCGCGCGACGGCCATTGGACCGGAAACTCGTCGGGCCACCCCGCCAGCGGCAAGGGCCGATCAGCCGCGAATCTTCGCTCCCGCCTCTTCCTCGATCAAACGGATCGCCTCGACGTGGTCGGCGGCCTCGCCCAGGGCGGCGTGGGCCCGTCCGAACAGCTCACCGACCAGATGCAAGAGCGGTCCGGGCACCCGGTTCGCCTCCAGCACGCCCAACGCGATGCGGACGTCCTTGTCCAGCAGAGCGAGCCGGAAGGTCCGGGGCCAGCGGCCCGTCAGCACTCGGTCGGGAGCGAGTACCTCGCTGACGAACGAGCGGCCACTGGAGGCGTTCACGATGTCGAGCGCTTTCCGGGGCGAAACGCCCGCGTTGGCCAGCGCGGCGAACCCTTCGCCGAACGCCAGAATGTTCGCCGCGAGGAGCGCGTTGTTCACGGCCTTGACCGCCTGGCCCGCTCCGACCGGCCCCATGTGCTCGATCCGCCGGCCGAACGCCTCGAGCACCGGCTTGGCCCGCGCGAACGTCGCCTCGTCCGCCCCGACCATCACGGTCAACGTGCCGGCCTCCGCGCCATTGGTCCCACCGCTCACGGGGCAGTCCGCGAAGGCGACGCCGCGCGCAGCGAGCCGGCTGGCAATGCGTCGCGACGCCGCGGGGTCGCCGGAGGTGCAGTCGAGCAGCAGGCTACCGCTCGCCAACCCTGCCTCGAGGCCGTCGGGGCCATTCAGCACTTGCTCGACGTCGGCCGAGGTGGGCAGGCACGTCACGACCACGTCGGCGTTGGCCGCCGCCTCTTTGCGGGTCCCTCCGACCCGCGCGCCTGTGGCCGCCGCGAACTCGTCGGCTCGGCTGCGCGTGCGGTTCCAGACCGTGAGCCGAGTGGTCGTCGCGAGGTGCGCGGCCATCGGCCACCCGATGGCGCCGAGACCGACAAAGGCTGCCGTTTGCGGGGCACCGGGCATCCGTCACCACCTCCGTTTTCGCGATCCGGGAACCGAACGAGAGGGCAAGATAGGCCCCGGTCCAGCCGATCGTAAATGCCGTGTTGACGGCGACGAAGCCAACCCGGTACCCTGCATCGGGAGGCGAGCGACCCGGTGACGACCCGAATCATGCATGTGGACCTCGACGCCTTTTTCGTCGAGGTGTGCCGGCAACGACACCCCGAGCTGCGGACCGTCGATCTGCTCGTGGTGGGCGGCCGACGCGACCAGCGTGGCGTCGTGCAGTCGGCGTCCTATGGGGCGCGTGCCTACGGGATCAGGGCGGGGATGCCGATCGCCGAGGCGGTCCGCCGTTGCCCTGCCGCGACGTTCTTCCAAGGCAGCTTCATCCATTACCGTGACGCCTCCCGTGCGGTCCAAGCCGTCCTCGCGCACTTCTCACCCACCGTCGTCATGGCCTCCTTGGACGAGGGGTATCTCGACTTCACCGGCACCGACCGGCTCCATCCCGTTTCGCTGCTGCCCGTCGCCGAGCAGCTCCGCGATACCGTGCGCCGCGAGACGGGGCTCGCGTGCAGCATCGGTATCGGCCCTAACCGGATGCTCGCCAAGCTGGCGTCCGACAGCGCCAAGCCGCGCGGCTTGATGGAAGTGCGAGCCGGATGGGAGGAAGGATTTCTGGCAGGCCTGCCGTTGCGTGCGCTGCCGGGTGTGGGGCCCAAAACCGCGGAGCGGTGGGCCACGCTGGGGCTCTCGAAGGTGGTCGAAGTACAGCAGTTGGAGCTGCCGGCGCTGGAGCAGCTCATCGGACCGGAAGCGAAATTTCTCAAGCTGCGCGCGCACGGCTATGGCGGGACCGCCCTCAGCGGCGACCGGCTGCCGCGCTCCGTGAGTCGGGAAACGACGCTTTCGCGCGATCTACGGGATCCCGAGCGTCTGGAACATGCCCTGGGCCTGCTCACGGCGCGCGTTGCCGCCCAGCTGCGGGAGGAGCGGCTGGTCGCCCGGACGGTGGCTCTCAAGCTCCGGCACGATGATTTCCGAACCGTGACTCGACGCGAGACCCTGCCCGAACCCACCGACCTCGACGGAGAGCTGTTCGGCGCCGTGCGACTGCTCTTCCGCTCGGCGTTTCGCGACGTCCGCCGCCGCGACCGCGCGGTCCGGCTCATCGGCATCGCCGCCACGAACCTCACCACGGCCGCGTCGCCCGACCTGTTCGAATCGGACGAGCGGGCCCGCCGGCGTCGCCTGACACGCGCCGTGGACGAGGTGCGGGAGCGGTTCGGGTTCGAGGCGTTGGGACAAGCGACGCTGCTGGGCAGGCAAAGCAGGCGCCGGAAGACTACCTGAAGTCTCCCTGGGCGAATCGAAGCCCCACACTCCAATTTCTGGCCTGGGCCTCGGGGCCGAGGTCGCGGAAGGTCGCGCTGCGGCCCTCGCCGTCCGTTGCCCGGACCGTGGTGTTTCGGTAGAGTCGGTAATAGCCCAGGAAGACCTGTCGAGCGCCGGCTCGCACCGCGCAACCGCAGTCGCTCGCCCCCTCCAAGCCGGCGTTCACGGTAATGCGCAGGAGTCCCTGCGTCTCGTTGGTGACGAGCGGCGCGAAATAGTCTCCCGTGTCGGTTCGCGGCTCCGCCGTCCGGACCAGGGCGCCCCGGGGGGCCGGAATCACCCACGACCCGCGCACTGCCTCACCCATGGGCTGGCCGTCCGCTGACAGCGGACGTTGCAGCTCCCACTGGGCCACCAGCATCCCGCGCCCGACTCGGAGGCGCACCGACCCGCCGGGCGGGACCAGCTGGGGTGAGTGGTTCACCACCAAGTGAACCGGCCCGAGCAAGTGGTTGGTGAACGCGAGGGTCGGGCGGAGCAGCACGGTCGCCGCGGCCGCGAGCGCCGCGATCACCGCCGCCGCCAGAATGATGGGCACGAGGCGCCGGCGACTCGGAGGCGGCACGGAGGCCGGCGACGACGACGCGGCCATGGCTGCGGTGTCAGCCGGCTGTGGCGTCGGCGAAGGCGCGGGCGACGATGACGGGTCGGTCATGCAGGGAAGCTGGGGCCGACGGGTCCCGGGTCAAGCCTCATACGAG
>DATHMJ010000040.1:0-3927 GCA_035487215.1 Gemmatimonadales bacterium | reverse complement strand
TGGCCCAGTTCCTCGCACTTGGTGTGTCTGAGAAATGCCCGCACGACATCTTCGGCACCACACACATTGCACGGCGAGGTCGTGCACACCTGGACGAAATATTTCCCGACCGGGTGTTGGTGGTACATCGTGTAGAACGTGACGACGCCCTTTACGTACGCCGGGGTAGTGCCCAGCACCTCCGCTATCTCGACCATCGCGTCCTCGGAGATCCAGCCTCGCGCCTCTTGCACCATCCAGAGCGCGGGGAGCAGGCACGCCTGCTTGGTCGGGTAGCGGGTGAAGAGCTGCTCCAGCTTCGCCCGCACGTCTCCGACCAGTACCGGCTCGTACGGCGCGTTCCGGCCATGCGCGGCGCCGTGGAGCCGGGTGAGCGGCTGGGTCATCGGTCGACCTCGCCCATGACGATATCCACGCTGGCGTTGATCGCGATCACGTCGGACAGGAGCGCGCCTTCGCACATGCGCGGCAGGGCCGACAGGTTGATGAACGCGGGCGGGCGGATCCGCCACCGCACCGGCTTGGCCGTGCCGTCCGACACGAAATAGTAGCCCAACTCGCCCTTCGGGTTTTCGATGCCCATGTAGGCTTCGCCCACGGGCGGCTTGACCCCTTCCATCACCTGCTTGAAGTGGAAAATCATTGCTTCCATGTCGCTCATGGCGCGCGACTTGGGTGGCAGAATGACGCGTGGATCATCCACGTTGAGCGGAGCACCTTCGAGCTTGTCGAGCCGGTCGAGCGCCTGCTCCAGAATCCGGGTGGACTGCCACATCTCCTCGAGCCGGATGCGGTAGCGATCGTAGATATCGCCGTGCTCACCGATGGGCACGTCGAAATCGTAGGTCTCGTAGCCCAGGTAGGGCCGATCCTTGCGCACGTCGTAGTCGACGCCGCTCGCCCGCAGCATCGGCCCCGACAGTGACCGATTGATCGCTTCCTCGCCGGAAAGCACGCCGACGCCCTGTGTCCGCCCGATCCAGATCGCGTTTCGGGTGAACATCGTGTCGATCTCTTTGAGCGTGCTGGGAAAGGTCCGGCAGAAGTCCCGCAGGCCGGCGGACCAGCCAGTGGGTACGTCCGCCATCATCCCGCCCACCCGCGTGACGCTGGTGGTGAGTCGTGCCCCGGTCCACGCTTCCTGGAGGTTGTAGATCCGCTCGCGCTCCTGGAACGACCAGAGGAACGGCGTAAAGGCACCCAGGTCGATGCCGGTCGTGCCGAGCCAGACCAGATGGGAGATGATGCGGCTCATCTCGCAGGCGAGCACCCGCAGCACCTGACAGCGCTCGGTGATCTGGAGATCCATCAATTTCTCGACCGCCAGCGCGAGACCCACGTTGTTCGCCATGGGCGACAGGTAGTCGGTGCGGTCGGTGAGCGGGATGATCTGATTGTACTGCCGGTACTCGCCCAGCTTCTCGAATCCGGAATGCAGGTAGCCGATGTGGGGGATGACGCGGATGACGGTCTCGCCCTCGAGCTCGATGACGAGTCGCAAGACGCCGTGGGTGGCCGGGTGTTGCGGGCCGATGTTCACCAGCATGTGCTCGGCGCCGAAACTTTCGTCGAACTGGCCCGGCAAACGATACTCCTGGGTGTTCTTGAGCCCGACGCCGAGGGGCACGTCGGTGACCCTGCCCTGCTCGTCGAGCCCGGGCGTGCCCAAGGTGTATTCGACGGTGCGTGACGTCACTTGAGGAATCCCCGCTCACCCCGACGCAGCCGTTCCCGCATGTCCTTCGGCAGCTCGTGGAATGCTTCGGCGATCGACAGCTCGTCCAGCGAGTAGTGCGCCTCTGGATTGGCCGCGAGCGCCTGGCGCGTCTGCTCGGCCCGGCTGAAGTGGCCGCGGAGCGGGAAATCCTTGCGGAGCGGATAGCCCTCGGCGTACGTCTCCCACATGATGATCCGGCGCAGATCCGGGTGTCCGGTGAAGACGACGCCGAACATGTCGTAGGTCTCCCGCTCCAGCCAATCGGCCCCTTTCCACAGATCGCAGACCGTCGGCACTTCCAGCGGGGCGGACTTGTCCAGCGCCACCTTGACCCGCAGATCGGCGCGACGCGCGAGCGAGCGGAGCTGCCACACGACTTCGAGCGGCCGTTCCGGATCACGGTACTCCACCGCCGTGACGTCGGTGAGATAGTCGAAGGTCTGCTCCGGCGTCGTCTTGAGCCACGCGAGCGCGTCGTGCACCCGGTCGCGGCGGACGTACACGATGGTGTCGCGGCAGGACACGAGCGACCGCTCCACCGCGTCGCCGAACGCGTGGCGCAGGGCGGCGGCGCTGGGCGACAGGGACGTCATCCGGACCGGGTCTGGGAAACGGAGTTGCCGAAGGGCTCGGACAGCTCGTCCACCCGCTCCGCCGGGAGGAAGAGGCCCGAGGGGCCGACGAGGTGCTCCTGCCGCAACGAATCGTCCGCGATGCTCTCGCCCTGGATTTTCTTTTGCAGCAACCGAATGCCGTAGATGAGCCCCTCAGGCCGAGGCGGGCATCCGGGCACGTACACGTCGACCGGAATGATCGTGTCGATGCCCTGCACCATGGCGTAGTTGTCGAAGATCCCGCCGGACGATGCGCAGGCCCCCATCGAGATCGACCACTTGGGCTGCGGCATCTGGTCCCAGATGAGGCGAATCACGGGCGCGAGCTTGAAGGGCAGCCGTCCCGCGCAGATGAGGACGTCCGCCTGGCGGGGTGAAAAGCTCTGCCGCTCCATACCGAAGCGCGCGATGTCAAATCGGCTCGCCGCAGTCGCCATGTACTCGATGGCGCAGCACGCGGTACCGAAGGGCATCGGCCAGAGTGAGTTCGCGCGGGCCCAGTTGGTCAGGAAGTCCAGCCGAGTGGTGACCCAGTTGGGCGAGATCGACGAGACCGCGGTCGCGCCCGCAGGGTCGTCCGGGGGCGTGCGCTCGATCAATCCCACTGGAACGCCCCCCGCTTCCACGCGTAGACGTAACCGACGGCCAGGATGAGCATGAACACGACCATGTCGGCCAGTACGAGACCGCTGCTGATCGGGATCGCCTTCTCCTGGGCCTCGAAGAATGCGACGGCCCACGGGACCATGAACACGACTTCGATGTCGAACACGATGAAGAGCATCGCCACGAGATAGAATTTGACCGAGAAGCGCTCCCGGGCGTCGCCCAGGATCGGCATGCCGGATTCGTAGGGAGCGATCTTCGCGGGGGTGCGGCGGTAGGTGGAAAGGACGTGGGACAGCCCGAGCATCAAGATCGCGTTTGCCACGACAAAAGCGATCAGGAGGAGGATCGGAATGTAGGGCTCGAGCACGGCGCCGCTCCCCTCGTGAAAAATTTCACGTTCTCTGGAGAAAAAAGGTAACCGCGGCCGGAAGGCACTTCAACCCTATCGTTACCCCTTATATTCAGCGCCGTTCCCGATGGGCGGCCAACGCGCTCATCCCCGATCGGCCCCGCTGCCTCGGTCGCCCATGTCCATCAAATCCGACCGCTGGATCCGGCGCATGGCGCGGGACCACCGGATGATCGAGCCGTTCGTCGACTCGCAGGTGCGTACGGCCGGACAGGAGGGACGCAAGGTCATCTCCTACGGCGTGTCGTCCTACGGGTACGACATGCGGGTCGCGCCCGAGTTCAAGATCTTCACCAACGTGCTGTCGGCCGTAGTCGATCCGAAGCACTTCGATTCGAAGAGCTTCGTGCCGTTCGAGGGCGATATCTGCATCGTGCCGCCGAACAGCTTCGCGTTGGCCCGCTCGGTGGAGTACTTCCGCATCCCTCGCAACGTGCTCACCATCTGCGTCGGCAAATCCACCTACGCGCGCTGCGGTATCATCACCAACGTGACGCCGTTCGAGCCCGAATGGGAAGGCCACGTGACCCTCGAGATCAGCAACACCACGCCGTTGCCGGCCAAGATCTACGCCAACG
>DATHMJ010000039.1:0-6170 GCA_035487215.1 Gemmatimonadales bacterium | reverse complement strand
AATTCGGTTTCTGCGCGGGGCCCTGTGCCGGATTCGTGGCGGAGTGGGACTACCTGCGGCGGGTGGACGCCGCGATCGCCTTCCTGGAAGGCCGGACCATTCATCCGATCGACCGGGTGGTAGCGGCAATGCAGGAGGCGGCGACGCGGGGCGAGTACGAGCTGGCGGCTCGGTGGCGGGAGAAATTCGAGCGACTGGAATGGTTGTTCGGCGCGATCGCGCGCGCGCGCATGGCGGTCGACCTGCTCACCTTCGTCTACCACGATCCCGGAGCGTTCGGCGACGACCGCGCCTACGTGCTCCGCCGGGGCGTCGTGCGGGCCGCATTCCCTTACCCCACGACGCCCATCGAGCAAGAGGCCTTCCGCGCGGTCGTGAGCGACGAGCTGGCCCGACCCGACGTCCCACCGGGCCCGCTACCGGTCGAATCGATCGACGAGCTGCTCCTCATGATGGCCTGGTTCCGAGCCCACCCCGACGCCTTCCGCCGCACCACCCCACTCGAACGCTGGGCGAGCTGACCCGCCCAGCGGCGCGTCAGTCCTCACCGGCCGCCAGGAGCGGCACCAGCCGCCCTCTCGGCGGAATCCCCGGTTCCAGCTCCAAGATCCCGACGGAGGGCGGCAGATCGAACCGCTTCGGGCCGGCTCCGCCCGGGTTCATGACCGTGACGACGACGTCGACCAGGGTCAGCAACGGGCGGTGGGTATGCCCGAAGATCAGGATCTCCGCGTCGGGAAACGCGGCGTGCAGTTTGTCGGGGTTGGGCGAGCCGAGCTGGTCCCCGTGGGTGACGACGATGCGAAATCCGTCCAGCTCGACGTTGGCTACCTGTGGCAAGCGGGCTCGGACGTCCCATCCGTCCGTGTTGCCGTAGACGGCCGTGAGGGGCGCGATCGACTCGAGCTCACCGAGAAGATCGAGTGGCCCCAAATCTCCCGCGTGAAGGATGTGGTCGACGCCCCGGAACACGTCGAACACTTCGGGCCGCAGGAGCCCGTGAGTGTCCGCGATGACGCCAAGCCGCATCCCGGCTCAGCCCTGCCACCGCTCGGCAACGGCGATGTCGAGAGAAAGGTGATCGAGCACTCGCTGGACGACGAAGTCCACGAGGTCGCTCACCTGCGCGGGGCGATGGTAGAAGCCCGGCGCGGCCGGGATCACGGTGGCTCCGGCCTCGGTGACGGTAACGAGATTGCGGAGATGGACGAGGGACAACGGCGTCTCGCGAGGCACGAGAATGAGCGTGCGCCGCTCCTTCAGCGTAACATCCGCCGCGCGCTCGACCAGCGACCGGCTGGTGCCGGCCGCGACGGCGGCCACCGTGCCCATGGAACACGGACAGATCACCATCCCGGCCGTGCGCCGGGAGCCGGACCCGGGCAACGCGCCGCGATCGTCGTCGGGAAAGACCTGCACACTCGACCAATCACCGCCGGTCGCGGCGCGGAGCTCGTCGAGCGACTTGACGCCGCACTCGTGCTCGAGCAGACGCTGCCCGTGCCCCGAGACGATCAGCCAGAGCGGGACGCGGTGTCGGGCCACTACGTCGAGCAGCCGAACAGCATACGGCGCGCCGGATGCACCGGTGATGGCGAGCACGATCGGAAGCTGGGTCATCGAACGTCCGTCATGGCCGCAATGCCCGGTCGATCAACGCGAAGCCGAACACCGTCGCCGACATCACCGCGTTCATGGTAAAGAAAGCGGCGTTGAGCCGAGAGAGATCGTTCGGGCGCACGAGTCGATGCTCGTACACCAGAATGCCCGCCGCTATGGCCACGCCCGCGAAGTACCACCCGCCGAACCCTCCGCCCCAACCGAATAGAGCCAGCGCCGGGATCGTGATGCCGTGCAGGAGCCGGGCGACGAGAATGCTGCGCCCGACGCCGAGACGGACGACGGCACTCCGCAGCCCCATCGAGCGATCGAACCCTTCGTCCGGCAGCGCGTAGTAGATGTCGAACCCCGCCACCCAGGTGGCCACCGCCACGGTGATCGCCGCCAGCACCCACCAGGGAGCGCTCCAGTGCCCGGCCACGGCCAGATAGCCGCCCACCGGAGCGATCGCGAGGCTCAGGCCGAGCCACAGGTGCGGCCAGTAGGTGAAGCGCTTGGCGAGACTGTACGTCGTGACCCACGCCAGCGCCAGCGGACTGAGCGCGCGGCACAAAGGATTGATCAGCGACGCGCTCACGAGAAATACCGCGCCCGCCACGACGATGGACACCCATGCCTGGACGAGGGAGAGCGCGCCGCGGGGAAGCTCGCGGAGACGAGTCCGCGGATTCAGCGCGTCGAAGCGCCGGTCCGCGACCATGTTGAAGCCGAGTGCCACCCACCGGGCGGCCGTGAAGGCGAGCACGACGAGCAGGACGGTCCGCCACCGGACCGGCGCCACGCGCGAGCCCGCGACCACCCCGACGAGAGCGAAGGGCAACGCGAAGAGCGTGTGGGGCAATTTGACAAAGTTGAGGTACCGGACCAGGAGCGACCGCCCCGGCAGCACCTGTCGGTCTGTCGCCGGCAGCGATGTGCCGGAGCCAAGATCGGTCATCGGCGCAGCTCCGAGGGGAAATACTCGCCCCAGCGTCGGTCTACGAGGCGCACGATGTCGTCCGGCATGGTGAGTGGAAGAGGGTAGCCGGTTTTCCAAGTGGCGTCGATCCCGATCCGGCCGCCGTAAACCGGGCGGGCGCCGACGAATTCCTGCCGCTGGAAGATCATGTCTCGCGCGGGATCGAAGCGGGTGAAGATACCCCAGAGCAGGCTGCTCTGATTCGCCAGGTCGAT
This sequence comes from Gemmatimonadales bacterium, assembly GCA_035487215.1. Lineage (GTDB taxonomy): Bacteria > Gemmatimonadota > Gemmatimonadetes > Gemmatimonadales > GWC2-71-9 > DASQPE01. The sequence continues at coordinate 3,377 of DATHMJ010000039.1, read as the reverse complement.
GTCGTCACTCACCGCGACGACGAACTTCACCGGGCCCAGTCCCTCGGAACGTACGAGGCTCTCGAGAGCCGCGCGCGCCTCCTGGCGCACGACCACCACCAGAAAGCCACCCTCCAGCAGGCGATGCGCGGTCACTCGCCGGTCGAATCCCGCGGGATCCGCGACCTCGGCAGGCGGCGGCCGGTCGGTTACGGGCTCGCCGGTCGCGTCGAGAACGAGCTTGCTCCCCACGTGCATCACGTACGACGTGTAGTCGAGCGTATCGAGCGCGCCGATGGGCAGCAACAGCATGCGCTCACCGGGCTCGAAACGATACCACAGCTCCTTGAGCACCGCGCTGAAGTTGCGCACGGGCACGTCCTCCCGAAGCATGACCGCGACCTTGGTGAGCGCGAGCTGGCCGGTGCCGAGGAGGGCAAGGGAGGTTTTCAGGACCTCTTTCGGGTGGCGCTCCTTGAGCGCGACGGCGAGGAGGTTGTGGAATCCGGCGGCGTCGTACGCAGAGAGATCCACCACGTTCGGGTTGATCACCCGGATGAGCGGGCCGATCATCTCACCCGCCGCGATGCCCATGTACTTGTCTTCCTGAGGCGGCTTTCCCACGACGCTGGCTGGATAGAGCGGCGTGCGCCGGCGAGTGACCCGACGCACGTGAAAAACGGGAAACTCCGCCGCCTCCGAGTAGTGACCGAAGTGATCGCCGAAGGGGCCCTCCAGCCGCCGCTCCCCAGCGGGGACCTCACCCTCGAGCACGAACTCCGCGTCGGCCGGAACGAGCATATCCATCGAGACGGCGCGCACCATTCGAGTAGGAGCGCCCCGGAGAAAGCCGGCGAAGGCCAGCTCGTCCATGTCCTCGGGCAGCGGCAGAATCGCGGACAACATCATGATCGGATCGCCGCCCAGCACGACGGCGGTCCTGAGTGACTGGCCCAGCCGCTCCGCCTCATAGTGGTGACCACGTCCGCCTTTCATGCTCTGCCAATGCATGCCCGTCGTCGCGTCGTCGAATACCTGCAATCGGTACAAGCCGAAGTTCCGGCGACCCGTGCCCGGCGCCTCGGTGAGCGTCGGGCCGAAGGTGATGAACGGGCCGCCATCCCGCGGCCAGCTCGTCACGTTCGGCAGCCGAGTGAGCGCGGGCGCTTCGACGACTTCCTGTACCGGCGCGGATCCCACGACCCGAGGCCGCATGAAGCGGGCGCGGGCCAACACGCGCCGTGACCGCCAGAAGGCGCCCAGCGACGGCGGATTGAGACCCTGGACGGCGGCGATGAGCTCCTGTCCGATCGCCTCCGGTGGACGGCCGAGGGCGAGCTCGATGCGCCGTTTGGAGCCGAACAGGTTCATGATCAACGGAAATGCCGCCCCGCGAACCCGCTCGAACAGGAGTGCGGGGCCCTCCTCCCGGACGACCCGCTGGGCAATGGCGGAGACTTCGAGCCGGGGATCCACCTCGGCCGTGATCCGCCGGAGCTGCCCGAGGCGCTCCAGCTCCGCCACATACGCGTGAAGATCGCGAAACATCAGCGGCGGGCGCCGACGTGCAGAGCGGTCACTCCGCCGAGGAACAATCGATATGAAACGTCGCCGAATCCCGCGGCGGTCATCCGTCCCGCGAGCTCGGGGGGTCGGGGGAATGTGCGAGTAGAAAGCGGCAGCCAGTCGTAGGCAGTGCGGTGCCTCGAGACCAATCGGCCGACGCGGGGCAGGACCCGCTCGAAGTAGAAGAGGTACAGCGCGCGCAACGGCTCACGCGCGGGCGTGGCCATGTCGAGCACGACCAGACGGGCGCCGGGCTTGAGCACGCGGGCCACCTCGGTCAGCCCGGCGTCCAGGTCCATCAGGTTGCGCATCCCCCACCCCACCATCGCGCCGTCGAATGCGGCATCGGGGAACGGAAGCTCCAAGGCGTCAGCCGTGACCGGCGCGACGCGGGTCGCTTTGTGCCGGCCCAGCTCCAGCATGGGCTGCGCGAAGTCGGCGCCGATCACTTGCCCGCTGAAGCCGGGCTTCCGGGCGAGGATCGCCGCGAAGTCGAGCGTGCCGGCGCACAGGTCGAGATAGATTCCCTCCGGCGCACGCTCCCAGTCCAGTCGGTCGACCGCGTATCGCCGCCAACGCAGATCGAGCCGCAGGCTGAGGACCCGGTTCAAGCGATCATAGGTCGGCGCGATCGCCGAGAACATGGCTCGGACGTACGCCCGTTTCTCGGCCCCGCCAGCGACCGGTAACTTCTGATCTGAGGCTAACATAGGCGCTCAATGTAGCCCGCGGGGAAACCGCTCCGCAAGCGCGAGGTCCACGCGTGGCGCCTAGGGCGGATCTGGCGGCGCGGAGTGATCAGGACATCGTCGCCCTCGCCCGGGCAGGCGAGGAGGCCGCCTATCGCGAGCTGATTCGCCGGTACGAGCGGCCGCTGTTCTCGCTGCTCTACCGGATGGTGCGGGACAGGGAGCTGGCTGAGGATCTCGCGCAGGAAACGTTCGTGAAGGCGCTGAACGCGATCGAATCCTACCGCCCCGAGTTCAAGTTCTCCTCCTGGATTTTCAAGATCGCGAACAACGCGGCGATCGATCACCTGCGCCGACGGGAGCTCGATACGCTCTCGCTGGAGGGCTCGCCCCACGCGGAGACGCCTGAGGCCGTGGAGGCGACGGCGCTTCAGATCGGCGATCGGCAGGAGTCGCCGCTCGACACGGTGGAGGCGCGCGAGCTGGGCGGGCAGATCGAGCAGGCGATCGCACAGCTCCGCCCCGAGTATCGCTCCTGCATTCTGCTCCGTCACGTCGAGGGCAGGGCGTACGAAGAAATCGCCGAAATCCTGAGCCTCCCGCTTGGCACAGTGAAGACGTACATCCACCGCGCGCGCAATGAGTTGAGGCAAGCGCTCGCACACTTGCGTGAGTGAAACATTCCCATCGGCACCACCGTAAAGGGGTCCACGATGACTGGTGATTTTTCCTCCCTGCACTTCGGTCCCGACGAGCTGGACGCTTGGCTCGCCGGCAGCCGCGCGCCCGAGCTGGCGGGGCACGTGAACGCGTGCCCGGCCTGTCTGGAATTGGTGCGTGCCGAAGAGGCGCTGCTTGCGCAGCTCGGGGCGATGGGGCTGCATTCGCCCAGCCTCGGGTTCGCCGATCGGGTGATGGCCTCGGTTCGCATTCCGGACCCGTTCGCCATTCGGGCGTTCCAGGCTGCGCGGCGGCGGTTGCTCGCCTCGAGGCAATCGGTCGCGATCGCCGCGGCCGCGGTCATCGTCCTTCTGGGCTCCATGGCGGCCAGCGTCGCATGGACCCTGGCAAACCGGGACACCCTCCTCGCAGCCGGCAACTGGCTCGTGGGTGAGACCGGCCGCTGGGCCTGGATGGGCCTGC
>DATHMJ010000038.1:0-2397 GCA_035487215.1 Gemmatimonadales bacterium | reverse complement strand
CTGATCGTGGTACGGGGCGATCCGTCGACGACTATCGCTGACATCGAGAACGTCGAGATCGTCTTCAAGGACGGCGTGGGGTACGACCCCGAGAAGCTGATCGCCTCGGCTCGCGGCAAGGTCGGCCTCAACTGAGACGCGCATGAGCCAACCGCCGTTCGATCTCGCCGCCCGCGCGCGCAGTTTTCGCTATGCAGGCCGGGGGATCGTCGTGTTGCTTCGCTCGCAACCCAATGCCTGGATCCACGCCGTCGCCACCGTCGTCGCGCTCGCGCTCGGCTTTGTCGTCGGGCTGTCGAGGCTGGAGTGGTGTCTCGTGGTAATCGCGATTGCGGTCGTCTGGAGCGCGGAAGCGGTGAATACGGCGTTCGAGGCCATGTGCGACGTCGCGTCGCCGGCGACGCACCCCCTGGTCGAGCGGGCGAAGGATATCGCCGCGGGGGCCGTCCTCATCGCGGCCATCGGTGCCCTGGTGGTTGGGGTGTTGGTGTTCGGACCCCACCTGCTCGGTCGGTACCTGTCCTCGGCTGCTCGCTAGTCGGAAGCCCGGCCGTCAGCACTCGGCCGCCCGGCGGGCCGCGTCAGGCCTTCGCTGCCCGCCCGGATTCGACCGTGAGCGCCCCGGAGATGACCTCCAACGCCACCGGAACTCGCCCGAGGGGCGCGGCAACCTGGACGCCTTGCACCCGGTCGCGGATCGCTCCCAACATCTCCTGAGCGATCAACACGCCTTCCTGAAGCGCGTGCTCCTTGCTCTTCGCGCTGGCGGCCCGCATCCGGTCGAGCACGGCCGGCGGCACCGTGACTCCCGGGACTTCGTTGGCGAGAAATTCCGCGTTCCGGAGCGACACCAGGGGCCAGATCCCCGCGACGATCGGGATGCCCAACGGCCGGACGTCCGCCAGGAACCGGTCCAGCTGATCCAGGTCGAAGACCGGCTGGGTGATCGCCAGCTCCGCACCAGCCTCGACCTTCCAGGCGAACCGGCGGAGCTCGCGCTCTTTGTCGGGTGAGGCCGGATTCACCCCCACGGCGATCAAGAACCGTGTGGGCGCTCCGATCGCGTTGCCGCCCGGATCCAATCCCCGATTGAGCCGGGACACCAGGTTCGTGAGGCCGATCGCGTCGATGTCGAACACGGCCGTGGCTTCGGGGTACGGTCCCATCTTCGGCGGGTCGCCGGTCACGATCAGCAGATTGTTGAGGCCGCTTGCCGCCGCCCCCAACAAGTCGGACAGCATGCCGAGAAGGTTGCGGTCGCGGCAGGCGTAGTGAACCACGGCTTCCATCCCCACTTCTCGCTGGATCAACAAGCCGGACAACAGCGCGCCCATACGACTCTGCGCCCGCGGACCGTCGGGGACGTTCACGGCGTCCACGCCTGCGGCCTTGAGCTGGCGCACCTGGTCGAACATCGGTTTGGGATCGACGCCCTTGGGGGGGACGATCTCGACCGTCGTGATGAAGCGCCCAGCCACCAATTTCGCGGCCAGCCCGGAGCGCTCCGCGAGGGGGATCGGCTCGACCGGCTTGGCGGAAGCCGGCGCCACGGCGACGCCGGTGGAATGCCGCGGCGAGACGCTCTGCACGAAGCCGGCGATGGCCTTGATGTGTTCGGGGGTGGTCCCGCAGCACCCGCCGACGAACCGGGCCCCGGCCTCCGCCATGCGCTTGGCGTACGTGCCCATGTACTCGGGGCTGGCCATGTAGATCTTCCGGTCCTCGACCTCTCGGGGCAGACCGGCGTTCGGCTGCGCGGACAGGGGGAGCGTGACCACCCGAACGAGCTTTTCGATGGCCTCGAGGACGCCGTGGGGTCCGACCGAACAGTTCACCCCGATCACGTCGACGCCCATGGCCGCCAGCGCCGGGCCGAAGACGGTCGGATCCGTGCCGTAGTGGGTCTTCCCGTCGGTTCCGACGGTCATCTGGGCCACGATGGGATACTCCGACAGGCTCCGCACCGCTTTCACCGCGGCGCCCAGCTCGCTCACATCGCTGAAGGTTTCCAGAATAAAGCCGTCCACCCCGCCCTCGAGCAGACCAGCAGCCTGTCGCGCGAACGCCGCCTGCGCCTGGTCCAAACCGGTTTCGCCGTACGGCTCCACCCGCACGCCCAGCGGTCCGATGGCGCCGAGCACCACGGCTCGGCCGCCCGCTGCTTCGCGCGCCACGCGCGCGGCGGCGGCGTTGATCCGCTCGGTTTCGGGAGAGAGACCGTAGTGCGCGAGCTTGATCGGGTTTGCGCCGAAGGTGTTGGTCTCGAGCAGCTCTGCGCCGGCCTTCACGTATTCGCGATGGATCTCTCGAACGAGGTCCGGCTGCCGCAGGGCCAGCTCGTCGTAGCACACGTTGAGAAAGACGCCCTTGCCGTAGAGCATCGTTCCCATGGCCCCG
>DATHMJ010000037.1:0-11927 GCA_035487215.1 Gemmatimonadales bacterium | reverse complement strand
GGATTGCGTCCCGGCGAGCGGGAGGCGCGGTTGCGCTCCTGGCAGCTGTTCGACGCCGATCCGATGTTGACGAAGAGATTGCCGTCGGCGTCAATCGTGATGGTTTTCGACGTGTGATTGCCGCCGTTGGGCAGTCCGGCGACGACGGTTTCCGGCGGGTCGGTCGGCTCCAGCTGTCCGTCTTTCAGGGGATAGCGATACACCGCGTCGTCGGTGCTGTAGTACAGGTGGTGGTCGTGCAGGGCGATTCCCGTTCCGCCACTGCTCCCGAAGCGGCGGACGATATCGGCGACCCCGTCACCCGAGGTGTCGCGCAGCGCGATGAGTCTGCGGCCCTCGGCGTTGGCGAAGACGTCGCCATTCGACGCCACGACCAGCTGGCGGACGGGGCCGATGTCCTTGGCGACGACGAGGGCACAGAGGCCGCTGGGCAGGGTGAGACCGCCGTTGTCCGCGGCGCACACCGGGCGATTGGAATGATGGGGCGCCTGCGCTCGGGGACGCCGTACCGTCGCGGCGATGACGGCGACCGTGCCGACGCCCAGCAACGGAACGGCGAAACGGCTGAGGAACGAACGGGGTGACATAGTCACTGGGAATATGGCCTCATGCCCGGCGCTTCGGCTACGCCCGAGGCGACGATCGGGCGGTGCGCCCTATTGCCGTGGGGGAAAAGCATCATACTTTGATGGGCGTCGGATTTGATCGGATTTCGCTCCTTCGCAGGCACGCACGGTTTCCACACCCTCACGGGAGACTCGCGATGGCAGCCAAGAAGAAGGCCAAGAAAGCCAGAAAGTCCACCGCCAAGCGCCGCGCGGCCAAGAAGCCCGCCAAGAGGAAAACGGCCGCGAAGCGGAAGCCGAACCCGGCCTTCATGAAGGCCATGAACCCGAGCGCCGCGCTCGCCGAGGTCGTGGGGAGCAAGCCGCTGCCCCGCACCGAGGTGACGCGCAAGCTCTGGGCGTACATCAAGCGCAAGGGCCTTCAGGACAAGGTGAACCGGCGGAACATCCACGCCGACGACGCGCTCCGCCCGATCTTCAAGAAGGACGTGGTGAACATGTTCGAGATGACCAAGCTGGTGAACAAGCACCTCAGCTAGGTCGTTGGTTTTACTCCGAAGACAAAAGAGGGCGCCCCCGCAGGGGCGCCCTTCGTCTTCACTCCCGACGCAGTGTATCTTTGGCCCCCTATGGCGGGCGAATACATCTTCACGATTCGCGACCTTCGCAAGGTCGTCCCACCGAGCAAGGAGATCCTGAAAGGGATCTACCTCGCGTTCTACCCCGGCGCCAAGATCGGCGTGCTCGGATCCAACGGCGCGGGAAAGTCCACGCTGCTCCGGATCATGGCCGGCGTCGACGCCGATTTCGTCGGCGACGCCCGTCCGCTGCCGGGCACCAAGATCGGCTATCTGCCGCAGGAGCCGCTGCTCGATCCGGCCAAGGACGTCCGCGGCAACGTCGAGGTGGCCGTCGCCCAGTCGCGCGCGCTGCTGCACCAGTTCGAGACGCTGAGCGCCCGCTTTGCCGACCCAATGGAGGACGACGAGATGACCCGCCTACTGGAGAAGCAGGGCAACCTCCAGGAGCGGATCGACACCCTCGGACTCTGGGAGCTGGATCACAAGATCGACCTGGCGATGGACGCGCTTCGGCTCCCGCCCGGTGACGCGGATGTGACGAAGATCTCGGGCGGCGAGCGACGGCGCGTGGCCCTCTGCCAGGTGCTGCTCGCCCAGCCGGACATGCTCCTCCTGGACGAGCCGACCAACCATCTCGACGCCGAGAGCGTGTGGTGGCTCGAGCGGTTTCTCGCGGAATTTCCCGGCACGGTCGTCGCCGTCACCCACGATCGCTACTTCCTGGACAACGTCGCCAAGTGGATTCTCGAGCTGTATCAGGGCGCGGGGATCCCGTGGGAGGGGAACTATTCCTCCTGGCTGGAGCAGAAGCAGCAGCGGCTGGCGCAGGAGGAAAAGCAGGCGTCCGCGCGCCAGCGAACGCTGGCGCACGAGCTGGAGTGGATCCGCATGGCGCCGCGGGCTCGGCAGGCGAAAAGCAAGGCGCGTATCACGCGGTTCGAGGAGCTTCGCGCCGAGGCCGAGCGGCAGGCGGAGGGGAGCGCCGAAATCCTCATTCCGGTGCCGGAGCGGCTCGGGGACGAGGTCGTCATCGCCAAAGGCATCGCCAAGGCCTACGGCGACAAGCTCCTGTTCGAGGGACTGAGCTTTGCCCTCCCGCGCGGCGGTATCGTCGGTGTGATCGGACCGAACGGCGCCGGCAAGACCACGCTCTTCCGCATGATCACCGGCGCCGAGACCGCCGACAGCGGGGAGCTGGTGGTCGGCAAGACTGTGCAGCTCGCCTACGTGGACCAGAGCCGCGACGCACTCGACGGATCGAAGACGGTGTACGAGGAGATCTCCGGCGGCCAGGACACGCTCCAATTCGGCAAGCGTCAGGTGAACGCCCGGGCGTACGCCGCGGGCTTCAACTTCCGCGGCTCCGACCAACAAAAGAGGGTCAAGGATCTCTCCGGCGGCGAGCGGAACCGGCTGCACCTGGCCAAACTGCTCAAGAGCGGCGGGAACGTCCTGCTCCTCGACGAGCCGACCAACGATCTGGACGTGGACACGCTCCGTGCCTTGGAAGAGGCGCTCGTCGCGTTCGCCGGCTGCGTCGTGGTGATCAGCCACGATCGGTGGTTCCTCGATCGCATCGCGACCCACATCCTCGCGTTCGAGGGGAACAGCGAAGCGGTCTGGTTCGAGGGGAACTATCAGGACTACGCCGCCGACCTGAAGCGAAGGAAGGGCGTCGACGCCAACCAGCCGCACCGGATCCGCTACAAGAAGCTGGTGCACTGACCGGTGACCTTCTGGCCTTCATGCTGACCGCCCAGTCGCGCGTTCCGTACCTGCCCGCCCGCATCGAGGGTCTCGCCTCGATGGTGATGAATCTGTGGTGGAGCTGGAGCCGGGAGGCCCGCGGCCTGTTCCGCTCGATCGATCCGCTGCTTTGGCATCGGGTGCGGCACAATCCCATCGACTTCCTCTGCCAGGTCGATCCGGCGCGCATCGCGGCCTGCGCGAGCGACGCGGATTTCCTGCGCCAGTACGACGAAGTAATGGGCCGGATGACCCACGAGCTGACGACGCCCGACACCTGGTTCAACCGGGCGTACGCCGGCTACAGCGATGGCCCGCTGGCCTACTTCTGTGCCGAGTTTGGCCTGCACGCCTCGGTGCCGATCTACTCCGGCGGCCTCGGCGTGCTGGCGGGGGATCATTGCAAGTCCGCGTCGGATCTCGGCGTCCCGATGATCGGGGTCGGCCTCTTCTACATGAAAGGCTATTTCGACCAACGGCTTCGGCTCGACGGGTGGCAGGAGGACAGCGACGAGGAGTACGACGTCAGCCGCACGCCGCTGGAGCCGGTCCTAGGCCCGCATCGCGAGCCGTTTCACGCCACCGTCGAGACGGCGGGGCGCCCGGTGCAGGTGCGCGCGTGGCGGATGATGGTTGGACGGGTTCCGGTGTATCTCCTCGACACCAATCTCGAGGCGAATCACCCGGAAGACCGCCTGCTCATGAACAAGCTCTACGCCGGGGGCCCCGAGCTCAGGCTCCGCCAGGAGTGGATCCTCGGCGCCGGCGGCGTCCGGATGCTGCGGGCGGTCGGGATCAATCCGGCCGTCTGGCATGCGAACGAGGGGCATGCGGCGTTCATGATGGTCGAGCGGATCCGCGAGCTGACCGCGCGGGGCCAATCGTTCCCCGACGCCGTGCGCGAGGTGCGGAGCCGCAGCATCTTCACGACCCACACGCCGGTCCCGGCCGGGCATGACGCATTCGCGGTCGATGACGTCGCCGCCTGCATCGGGCCCCTGTGGGACGAGATGGGGGTGGATCGCACCGCGTTCTTTCACCTCGGCCGCCATCCGGCGCTGCCCGACCGCTTTCACATGACGGTCGCGGCCATCCGCTGCTCGTCGCGGGTGAACGGCGTCTCCCGCCAGCACGGCCAGGTCTCCCGTCATCTTTGGCGCGACCTCTGGCCGCGCCGGCCGTGGGAAGCGGTCCCTGTGGGCCACGTCACCAACGGTGTGCACCTGCGCACCTGGATGGCCGCGCCGATCATGAGCCTCCTCGACCAGCACCTGGGACCGGGCTGGGGCGATCGCGAAGACGACTCGGCCATGTGGGATCACGTGCTGACGCTGGACCACGCGCAGCTCTGGAGCGCCCACCTGCTGCTCAAGGGGGTCCTGCACGACTACATCCGCGAGGATGCCCGGCACCGCTTCGCCGGGCAGCACAAGGAAGCGGCCCAAGTCGTGGGCGCGGGGAGCCTGCTCGATCCCTGGGCGCTGACCATCGGCTTCGCCCGGCGATTCGCCACCTACAAGCGCGCCAACCTGATCTTTCGCGATCTCGACCGGCTGCGCCGGCTGCTCACCAATCCCTGGCGGCCGGTACAGATCGTGTTTGCCGGCAAGGCCCATCCGGCGGACAATCCGGGCAAGGAAGTACTCCAGAGCGTCTATCAGTTCACCCGCGACCCGGCGTTCGAGGGGCGCGTCGCGTTCATCGAGGACTACGACATGCACCTGGCCCACGTGCTGGTCCAGGGCACGGATTTGTGGCTCAACCTGCCTCGCGTGCCCCTCGAAGCCTCGGGCACGAGCGGAATGAAAGCAGCGCTCAACGGCGTGCCCCAGCTCGGTACGCTGGACGGGTGGTGGAAAGAGGCGTACGATGGACTCTCCGGTTGGGCGATTCCCCAAGCCGGTGAGCAGGATGATGCGGATGCGGCGGATGCCGAGCGATTTTACAACCTGCTCGAAGAGCAGGTTATTCCCCTTTACTACAACCGGGACGCGCGTGGCGTTCCGCTCGGCTGGGTGGAAAAGATGCGCTACTCCATCCGGCTCGGCGGGGCGCGGTTCGCGGCCCGGCGGATGATGCAAGAGTATGTCCAGGAGTACTACGCGCCCGCGTTCCGGGGTGAGTCGTCCACCGACGACCCACCCACCGGATGACGGGACTTCGGTGCCGGGACGAAGCGCGAGCCCGGCGCCCCTGCTAACGCCCAGCGGCGATCCCGTCTCGGTCGTGCACCTCACGGCCGAGTATTTCCCATACGCCCGAACCGGCGGCCTCGCCGAGGCCGTCATGGGACTCGCGTCCTTTCAGCAGGCCCGCGGACTCCCCGTCACCGTCCTCATGCCGCTGTACCGGACGGTGCGCGACGAGGCCCCGGACCTCGAGGCCGTGGGCCCGCCGATCCCGGTGTCCCTGGGCGCCAAGGTCGAAGAGGCTCGCGTGTTTCGCGTGGCCGGGGAGGCGCCGCCGGGTCCCCGGGTCTTCTTCATCGAGCACCTCGACTACTTCAATCGAGCCGGCATTTACGGAGAGCAGGGCCGGGACTACCCGGACAACGCGCGGCGCTTCGCGTTCTTCGCGCTCGCCTCGTGCTTGGCGCTGCCGCGGGTGGTGCCGGGACCGCTGATCCTGCACGCCCACGACTGGCATACGGCGCTCGCACCGATCTATCTGCGCACGCTGTTGGCCGCGGAGCCGTGGGCCCGGGAGGCGCTCGCCGTGATGTCCGTGCACAATCCCGGCTATCAAGGCCACTTCGGCCCCGAGGCCATGCTGGAGATCGGGTTGCCCGTCGAGCTCTACAACTGGCGGCAGCTCGAGTGGTACGGCAAAGTGAACTTCCTCAAGGGTGGGTTGGCCTTCGCCGACTGCGCCATTACCGTAAGCCCGACGCAGGCAGTCGAGCTGCGCACGCCGGGCGGCGGGTTCGGACTCCACGAGATGTACAAGGCGCTGGGCGACCGGCTGGTCGGGATCCTCAATGGAATCGACCAGACGGCGTGGGACCCCACGACCGATCCCGAGATCGTCGCCCGCTACAGTGCCGACAACCTCGAGGGCAAGCGCCGCTGCAAGGCGGCCCTGCAGCGGTCCTATGGCTTGCCGGACAGACCCAAGACGCCGCTCGTGGGCATGGCCGGCCGGTTGGTGCAGCAAAAGGGGCTCGATCTGATTCTCGAGAGCCAGCAACTCCTCCAGGACGACGCGCAGTTCGTCTTCCTCGGCAGCGGCGATCCGCGATATGAAGAGGCCCTCGCGGGACTTGCCCGTGTGGCGCCGGGGCGGATCGGATTGCAGCTCGCCTTTCGAGATTCGCTGGAGCACTGGCTGATGGCGGGGGTCGACCTGTTCCTCATGCCGTCCCTGTACGAGCCGTGTGGGCTCACCCAGATGCGGGCGCAGCGCTACGGATCGTTGCCGGTGGCCCGCCGGGTCGGCGGCCTGGCCGACACGATCGAGGACGGCGTGACTGGTTTTCTCTTCGATGCCTACGAAGCCACGGCCCTCGAAGAGGCCGCGTTTCGAGCATTGTCCGCCTACGGCCGCCCCGCCGAATGGACCCGGATGATGCGCGAGGCCATGGCCCGCGATTTCAGCTGGGACCGATCGGTATCGGCGTACATCGACGTGTATCGGCGCGTCGTGGCTCGGGGACCGCGCGCCTGAGCGCACCCGCGATGGACTTCGTTCTGACGCTCCACAGCCACCTACCGTGGGTGCTCAATCACGGCCGGTGGCCCCATGGGAGCGACTGGCTGAGCGAGGCAGCGCTCGACACCTACCTTCCGCTGCTCGAGACCTTGCGCGCGCTCGAGCGCGACCAAATCCCCGCGCCGGTCACGATCGGCTTCACGCCGGTGCTCGCGAACCAGCTGGCCAGCCCCGTGTTTGTCGAGGAATTCGAAGCGTTTCTCGCACAACGGCTCGAGGCCTGCGATCAGGCGGCGGCGGATGCGGCCGGAGCCGAGCCCCACCTCGTTCCGCTCGTGCGCTTCTGGCAGGAGCGGTTCGGTCGTCTTCGCGACCTGTTCCGCTCCACGGGCAGAGACCTGGTGGCGGCGTTTCGCGAGCTGGAGTCCCGCGGGACGATCGAGATCATCGGGTCCGCCGCCACGCACGGATTTCTTCCCTTGCTGGCGCGAGACGAAAGCATTCGGCTGCAGCTCGCGGTCGGTGTGGCCGAGCACCGGCGGCTCTTCGGTCGGTACCCGAGCGGGTGTTGGCTACCGGAGTGCGCCTACCGGCCGCGCGGCCCCTGGGCTCCCTGGCCCACCGCGCCCAAGGCGGGCGTGCGGCGCGGCATCGAGGAGCACCTCACCGATGCCGGGGTCAAGTTCTTCTTCGTCGACGCTCATCTCGCCGCGGCCGGCCGACCGCTCGGCGTCTACGGCGATCCGCTCACGGGTCCGCGCGAGGCCACGGAAGACCCGGAGCTGGGCATGCTCCACGCGCTTCGCTCTCCCTACCGCGCGTATCGGATCTCGCCGACACGAGGGGCGAACGCGGTCGCCGCCTATGTGCGCGACCCCCGCGCCTCCATGCAGGTTTGGAGTCGGCACCATGGCTACCCCGGCTCGGGGGAGTACCTCGAGTTCCACAAGATTCGTTGGCCCGGCGGTCTCAAGCTCTGGCGGGTGACCGGCGACGGCGTCGACCTCGGAGCCAAGCAGCCGTACGACCCCGGCGCCGCGCGGGCGCATGCGCGCGGCCACGCGCAGCACTTCGCCACGCTGCTTGGACGCATCGCCGAGGGGTCGTCTCCCGGACCCGATGGCGTGATCGCCGCTCCGTTCGACACCGAGCTGTTTGGGCATTGGTGGTTCGAGGGTCCCGACTTTTTGGGCGACGTGTACCGGGCGCTGCCGCGGCAGGACCACGTGCGGGCGGTGACGGGTTCGCGCCACCTCGCGGATCACCCGGCGCGCGTCGCGATTCGGCTGCCCGAAGGGACATGGGGCGCAAATGGCGACTACTCCATGTGGATCGGCCCGGAGACCGCCTGGACCTGGGAGCGGATCTGGCCCCTCGAGGAGCAGTTCTGGGATCGGGCGCCCGACGCCCTGGCCGAGCCGGCGGCCGCTCCCGTGCTGGCCCAAGCGGCGCGCTCGCTGTTGCTGACGCAGTCGTCGGACTGGCAATTCATCATCTCGACCGGAGCCGTGGCCGACTACGCCGTGCGCCGATTCACCCAGCACTGCGTCGAGACCGAGAAGCTGCTCGCGGCGCTGACACCCGGGAGCGGAACCTCCCTCGAGGAAGGCCAGACGCTCGCGGCTTCGCTCGATCGCCGCGACCATCTGTTCCCCGACATTCTCCCCGCGGTCGCCGCCGCGCTCAACGGCTCCCGCAGCCTCGCGCTCGGCTGATATGGCGCCGGTCCGCTTCGTCTTCGGCCTGCATCTCCATCAGCCGGTCGGGAATTTCGACCATGTCTTCCAGCAACACCTGGACGACGTGTACGCTCCTCTCCTCGAGCGACTCGCGGGCGCGGAATTTCTTCCGATCGTGCTCCATGTCTCCGGGCCCCTCCTCGACTGGCTCGACGCCCACGCCCCCCAATGGATGGACCGACTCGGCCAGCTCGCGGTGGACGGGCGGGTGGAGCTGCTTCTGGCCGGCTTCTACGAGCCGGTGCTGGCATCCCTGCCGCGGCGGGACCGGGTCGAGCAGATCCAGTGGATGCGCGACGCCATCAGTCGCCGGTTCGGGGTGAACGCCACCGGTCTCTGGTTGACCGAGCGCGTGTGGGAGCCGGACCTGGCCGCGGACCTCGCGGATGCGGGAGTGCGGTACGCCCTCGTGGACGATCGGCACTTCGTCGTGTGCGGATTTCCGCGGGAGCGACTGCACGCGCCCTTCTGGACCGAAGCCGATACGAAGCGCGTGGCGCTGTTCCCCATCGACGAAAAACTCCGCTATCTCGTACCGTTTCGTCCCCCGGAAGAGACCGCGGCCTACCTTCAGAGCCTCGCGGCCGCGGGTCACGAGCTGGCCGTCTTGGCCGATGACGGGGAGAAGTTCGGCGGCTGGCCGGGGACCCGGGAGTGGGTGTACGAGCGGGGATGGCTCGATCGCTTCATGCACACGATCCGCGAGCTGGTCTCACGCGGCGAGGTCCGACTCAGCACGCTGGGCCAAGCGCTCGCCGAGGTGCCGAGCGGAGGGATCGCGTACCTCCCGACGGCTTCATACCGGGAGATGGAAGCCTGGTCGCTGCCCCCCGAGGCAGCGCTTCGCCTTGGGAAGCTGGAACAGGATCTGGGCGAGGCGAGAATGGCCGGACCCGATGGCGCGCTCGTGCGCGGGGCGCACTGGCGGAACTTTCTCGCCAAGTACCCCGAGTCGAACCGAATGCACAAGAAGATGCTGGCGCTCTCCCTGCTCTGCCGCCGGCGAGCCGATCCGCCGGAGGCCCGCCGCGCGATCGGGCGAGCCCAGTGCAACGACGCCTACTGGCACGGCGTCTTCGGTGGACTCTACCTTCCGCATCTTCGCGAAGCGATCTGGCGGAACCTCGCCGAGGCGGAGGCGCGCCTCCGGGCAGGCCAGCGCCTCGCGTGGGAGGTGCTCGATTTCGACGGCGATGGGCACGACGAGATCTGGGTGCACTCCGACCGCTGCTCGATCGTGCTCAGTCCACGGCGGGGTGGCGCGGTCGAAGAGTTGACCCTGTTCGGCTCCGGCATCAACTACGCCAACGTGCTGACTCGGAGGCTGGAAGCGTATCATGTGACGGGCCTGCAGTCGGCCGAGGACGGCGATGCGGAGCGGGGTGGCACGGCCAGCATTCACGACATCGAAGAGGGGATCAGACTCGCGGAGCGGCCACCGGTCGACGCCGAGGAGCGCGCGCTGTTCGTCGATCGCGTGCTGCCGGGCGATCTCGCGGCCGACGCGTACGCCCGGGGCACCTACAGCCCGCTGCGGTCTTGGGCCCGGAGTCCCGCCCACTTCCAGATCGCCGACGCTCACGACGCGGTCGAGATCCGACTGACCTTCCATGCCGAGGGCGCCTCGCTCCGGAAGACCGTCCGGATCCGGGCCGACGGTCACGTCAGCGTCGACTACGAATGGCCGCCCGCTCCGGAAGGGGACGCGGCGGTCTTCGCCCCGGAGCTGTCGCTGTTCCGACCGCTCGCCGTGCGGTGCGAGCCGGACGCCCAGATTTGGCGCTTTCCGGTGGAGACCCTCGCCAAGTCCGAGCGGGGTCTCGACCGCACGCTCCAGGGCGAATCGCTCACACCCCGCTGGTCGCTCCACTTAGGCAAGGCGCGCCTCGAGGTCGGTCCCCCGGAGGCGTAGCCCTCGCTATCTTTGCCCCATGGCACACGCGACGTCGACGGGATCGGTGACGCTGGGTCTGGTGCAAAGCCGCTGCACCGACGACCCCGAGGAGAATTTCCGCAACGCGATCGCCGGCATTCGTGAAGCCCACGCCAAGGGCGCTCAGCTCGTCTGCCTCCAAGAGCTGTTCCGCAGCCAATACTTCTGTCAGACCGAAGATCACGGGCACTTCGCGCTTGCCGAAGCCGTCCCGGGCCCGAGCACGGCCGCCTTGTCCAAGGTGGCCGCCGAGCTGGGCGTGGTGATCGTGGCGTCGCTCTTCGAGCGGCGGGCGGAGGGACTGTACCACAACACGGCGGCCATCATCGACGCCGATGGGCGCTACGTCGGGAAGTATCGGAAGATGCACATCCCCGACGACCCCCAATACTACGAGAAGTTCTACTTCACCCCGGGCGATCTCGGCTTTCTCGCGTGGGACACGAAGGTGGGCAAGATCGGCGTGCTCGTGTGCTGGGATCAGTGGTATCCCGAAGCCGCCCGCCTCACGGCGCTCGCCGGCGCGCAGATTCTCTTTTACCCCACCGCGATCGGGTGGCTTCCCGCCGAGAAAGCGGAGCACGGTGCCCAACAGCAGGCCGCGTGGGAGACGATTCAGCGAAGTCACGCGATCGCGAACGGCGTGTACGTCTGCGCGGTGAATCGCGTGGGCCACGAGGGCCCGGCGAACGGCGGGATCGAGTTCTGGGGCGGCAGCTTCATCGCCGATCCCGGCGGCCGCATCCTCGTGAGAGGCGGCACCGGGGAAGAAGTACTCGTCGGCACGTGCGATCTCGCCAAGGTGGACGCCAGCCGCACTCACTGGCCCTTCCTGCGAGACCGGCGGATCGACGCGTACCAGGATCTCACGAAACGGTACCGGGACTGACCCCGCTCCCCTCCCCCACCCCGGCCTCCCTCGGCTTCCGTATGCCGGCCGAATGGAGTCCGCATCGCGGAACCTGGCTCAGCTGGCCGCACAAAGAGGCATCATGGCCCGGCAATTTCGAGCCCGTGCCCGGTATCTTCGCGCGAATGGTCCGAGAGCTGACCCGCGAGGAGGAGGTGCACATCAACGTGAGCGGGCCGGACATGGAAGAGGAGGTCCGCGTCCGTCTCGCCGGCGAGGGCGCGGACGTGGCGCGGGTGTGCTTTCACCATCACCCCACCAACGATGCGTGGTGCCGCGACCACGGTCCCATCTTCCTGCAGCGCGCCGCCGACGGACGTCGCGAGGAAGCGATCGTCGACTGGGGCTACAACGCGTGGGGCGGGAAATACCCGCCGTACGACCTCGACGACGCCATTCCCACGCGCATCGGTGAAGAGCTGGGTCTGCCCGTATTTCACCCGGGGATCGTGCTCGAGGGTGGGTCCATCGACGTGAACGGGCGGGGTACGGCGCTCACCACGGAAGCCTGTCTGCTCAACCCCAACCGCAATCCGTCACTCGAGAGAACCGAGATCGAGGACTACCTTCGGGTCTATCTCGGGGTCGAGAAGGTGCTCTGGCTGGGTGATGGCATCGCGGGCGACGACACGGACGGCCACGTCGACGATCTCACTCGCTTCGTCGACCCGGTCACCGTCGTCACCGTCGTCGAAGACGATCCGGCGGATGAAAACTACGAGCCGCTGCAGGAGAACCTGCAGCGGCTTCGTGGGATGACGGACCAAGATGGCAACCCGCTCCGCGTCGAGCTGCTGCCGATGC
>DATHMJ010000036.1:0-3472 GCA_035487215.1 Gemmatimonadales bacterium | reverse complement strand
ATCGCCGTCGACGGTCCACCCGCGGCGCCGAAGTCCGACAGAACCTCCGCCTTGGGCACGTGAAACTGGCGCGCGCCGCCAAAGGTACCGGTGTAGGGATGGCCTTCCATCAGACGCCCACCTTGACGGCGCCCGACCTCGCGACGCCGACCAGGACCAGGCCGATCGTGCCGAGCACGAGCACGGCGCCCGCGATGGTCTCCCACCCGAGGGACTTGGCCGTGTTCACGACGCCGGACACCGCTTTTTCAACGGCACCCGTCGCCTCGGATACCGGCCCACCCTTTTCGGCCAGCACTGAATGTACCTGCCGCGTGAGCGGATCGGAAAAAACCGGCTCGGCATCGAGCGACGTGGCCGTGTCGCCCGCGGCCGGGTCAGCCTGCAGTTTGCCGATCTGCAGCTTCATATCATTGAAACGGGACTCCAGCGCGAGCACCTCATCGCGGGACGAATTGTCGGCGAAGTCAATGAAGTACAGGAACGCCTGCGAGCGCCCGTAGAAGAGTTTTTCATCGGCCACGAAGCCATTCCAGGCCGCGAGCAAATCCTGGGATGCCGCCTCAAGGCGGTAGGCCAGCGAATCAGCGAGGGAGAGCGTCGCGGTGTGGAGCTCCGCCGCCTCCGACTTCACGTCGCCCGGAGTGAAAAAGCCCGAAGGCGCGAGGGTTCCAAGGCTCAATTAATCCCCGCATCGACGGCGCCGTTAAAGACGCCCGTGGCGACTTGACCGATGTAGCCGTTTCCGAAGAGTTTCCCGATCACCTTGTCGCCGGCCGTGGTGACCTTGTGGGTTGCGTACCATTGCGTGAACTTGATCCCCGCGAAGACGCCCACGCCGAACACCGCGCCGTAGATCAGGAGCTTCATGGTTTCACGATCCGCGTCGCGATCGACGGCCGCCACGCCGAGGTTTGGGGGCCGACAAAGGCGTTTCCGCCGGGCGCGCGCTGCAGGTAGGTCCAGATCGCGGAGGCGCCCAGGAGCCCGCCAGCGAGCGCGACCCAGCGCCCGAGCCCGCCAGCCGAGAGCCCGCCGACCACGAGCACACCGGCCACGAGCAATCGCGGCACCGGCAGCGCGGACGTGGGACCCGCCGTCGTCGTCGGGTTGAGATCCTTGGAGGCGCCTGTCAGGAGCGCGAGCGCCGATTGGATGGAGAGCGAGCGCCGCGGCGGCGCGGGCGCGGGCAACGCTGAGAACGTCGCCTTAGCCGCCTCCGTCAGATGAAAGCCCACATTGGTAGCGGCAAGGCTCAGCGACGGGGGTTGCGGCGACGGCGGGATACCAACGAAAGGCCGCGACGGTTCCGGGATCGGAACCGTAGCCAGCGGCGTGTCAGCCGCGGGCGACGCGGGCGCGGGCGCGGCGGGCGAGCGCGGAAGGTGCGCGCGCGTTCCGCCGCCAGCGGTTGCGTAGCTGGGAACGTTTTCGGGAGCTAGTCCCATGTCCGATCACCCGAAAAGGTTCGCGATCTTCTGGCCGAGCGCGATCCCGGCCGGCGCGAGCGACAGGATCTCGCCGGCCACGTGACCCGCGGATCGGCTCGAACCCGCGGACGCCTTGGCAGCGGCGGCCGCGGCGGCCGTCGCCTTGGAGTGGGCCGAGTAAATGAAATACCCGAGCCCACCCACGACTACGACCCCTCCAACAATCAGGGCGATTTTCACGGCTACCGCCTTTCAGGCAACGTGTGAAGTGCCCTTCGGGCTGTACTCGGTTTCGAAGTACCGCGCCTTGCCCGCGTCGATGTTCGCGATCCCCTTGTCGTGCGGCGCCTTGCGCTTCTCCAGATCGGAGGTGCCGAGCACCTCTTGCGCGAGGCCCGAGGCGATCACCTGGGCGGCGAAGTCCGCTTCCTTCGAATCTTCCCAGGCGCGGAGATGCTGCGCCAACGTGTGATTGGTCCCGGAGAACGTCGGGCCGATCAGGTTGTACGACTGATCGCCGTACGCCTGCCACACCTTCGAATCTTGGCCGTCCTCAGCCTGCGTCACGAGCGGGAAGAACATCAGGTTGAGGAGCTCCGACTTGCCCGTGGCCGCCGACGTGGAGAAGTTGTCCGTATCGAGGATGTACGGGAACCCGCTCACGTCGTTCGGCTGATCGTCCGTCAACGCCTGCTGCTTGTGCGTCGCGCCAACGGTCCGCTGGGCGCCCATGCTCATCAGTTGCTGGGCAAGTACGGCCGGCATGTGCTGGGTCAAGTACTGCCCCAGGAACGGAAATTGATACTGCGTGACCGCGTCCGCCGTGAAGGAGCCCGGCATCTGATTAACCGACGTGATCGCGCCCAGGAAGGCGATCCCCGCGTTCGGCTTGGTCCCATTGAGGTTCGTGGTGTTGCCGAAGTTGAGGAGCGGGATCTGGGTCTGCGTCGCGCTCGCCGTATTCTGGTAGTCGACCCATTCGAGGCCCGGAGCGAGCCAGATCGAGCGGTGCGCCTGCAGCACGGCGGAGGCCCGACACGTCAGCGTGGTAAGGGACGATCCCGTTGACGTCGCGGAGGCGACGCCCGATCCCGCGATATTCAGGACCAGCTGCGCCTTTTTGTAAAGGAGCTGGAGTTGCGCCGTCTTGATCGGCTTGGCGTTCGTGCCGCGGCAGAGCGGCACCATGAACGTGTACGAGAACGCGTAGCTGGCCGCGGTCGCAGGAAAGGAGCCGCGGCGCCGACTGGCGTAGCGGAAGCCACAGCTCACATACTCCAGGATCGGCCAGTAGGTTCCAAGCGCGTGCTGCGCGTTCAGCGGGGACCCGTGCCAGGCGTTGCGAACCTCGACCGACTGCAGGAGGGTCTGGAAAAAGTTGTCCCAGAAGACTTCCGACCCGAGCGTGCCAGCTTGCACGAAGACGCCCGCGATCGTGCAGATCACGCCGAGCAAGTAATTGGCTCGGTTCCCGTTCACGATCGGAACGGCATCGAGCGCAAAGCTTGTCGGGTTGCCTTGGGTCAGCGACGGGTTGTCATTGCCGCCCGACTGCAGGGGGAAAAGCTGGTAGCCAACGCCTTCTTTGAGCATCTCGATCCCTCCTTTCCCGTCAGCCTAGAGGCCGACGATCTTGCGGATGGCGGGAACCCTGGCGATGATTGCGACCGAGGCCGCGGTCACCAGGAACGAGATCGCAACGTGCTTGAGTAGACCCATGGATTGCCTCCACACACGAGGGAACCACCGCCCGATCGCGGGTGCCGGTATATAAATTTCAATTCGACGCCCGACATGTCACACCGGGGGTAGAAGTGTGCATGTGACGCTGGCCGACGAAGCGAAGCGCCGCCAGCGGATCGCGGCGACCGGTTTCCTACGGGACGGCAGCCACTACAAGGGCACCTACGAAGTCTGGAAATGCCCGCTTTGCGGCGAGCGCATGCACGTCGGCCGGCTACAGATGCCGGACGAACTAGAGAGCCACCTGGCCCGCGTTCACTCGGCCGCGGTAAATCGGTAGGTTTTACCGTTCCAGGCTT
>DATHMJ010000035.1:0-10011 GCA_035487215.1 Gemmatimonadales bacterium | reverse complement strand
CTCCTCCACCAGCTCCTCCACGACGACGATGACGCGGGCCGACGCGAACGCCGCCTCTTTCTGGACGCCGAGGAGGCCCCAGATCTGCGCGTCGCCGTTCGCGTCGGCGCGCTGCGCGTGGACGATCGTCACGTCGGGATTGAGCGCCGGAACCGTCGCGAGCCGCTCGCCCGTGTAGGGACACGTGACAGTGCGGATCCGGGGGTTCGCCGTGGGGAGGTCGGTGCCGATGTAATCGCGCATGGGCCAGAAGGGCAGTTTGGCGGAGCCCGCGCAAAACCGCGCGACCATCCCGAAGTGGGAGTACTCCTCGATCTCGAGCGGCCGCTCTCCCTTCCCTTCCACCGCCCGGCGGAAGGCATGCAGCGACCCGGCACCCGGGTTGCCCGCCCACGAAAAGACCAGCTTCCGTGCGCAGCCCGCCGCGATCATCTGGTCGTAAATGAGATCCGGCGTCAGCCGGCAGAGCGTCAGGTCCCGCCGGCCCTGGCGGATGATCTCGTGCGCCGCCGCGAAGCAGATGAGATGGGTGAAGCCCTCGATGACGACGGTGTCGCCATCGCGGACGTACCGCGCGATGGCGTCCCGCATCGACAAAACCTTCGAATGCATCGGCGCCGACTCTCCGAAGAAACGACGGTGCGTCTTTGGGAAGGGGTGGAAGCTACCGCGACCCCGCGCTCTGGGCTACCGCCGGCGGCGCCTCGGGCTCGGCCGTCAGCTCGCCGACCAGGCGCTCCGCCGCGCGCCGGAGGTGCCGCTCGAGCAACGTGGCCGCCTGCTCCGGATCGCGCCGCGCGAGCGTGCCGAGCAGCACCCGGTGCTCCGCTTCGAACTCGTCACGGTGCTTGAGCATGAGACCATACGACAGCCAATAGCGGTCGACCCGTCGCAGCAGGCCCGCGATCATTTCGCCGAGCCGCGGCCGATCGTCGAGGTCGTAGATCAGCTGGTGGAACTGCACGTCCAGCGCGCCCCACGTTGCTCCGTCGGTCGCCCGCTCCGACTTGAGCAGAATCACGTGCGCCTGCTCCAACTGTACCGGCGTGAGTCGCGGAGCCGCGGCGCGGATGGCCGCGGTCTCGAGGATCACGCGGATCTCATAGATCTCGCGAATCTCCGCCGGCGTCAGGGCGGCGACGGTCGCGCCGCGGTTGGCCTGATAGGTGACCAACCCCTCCGATTGGAGCTGGCGGAGCGCCTCCCGCACGGGAATGTGGCTCACCCGGAGCTGGCTGGCGATTTCGTCCTGGGGGAGCGGTTGGTTGGCCTGCAGGTGGCCCGTGGTAATCGCCTCGCGGAGCACGTCGGCCACCAGCTCGTGGCTGGCCTGACGGCCGCGGCGCGGGAGGGCGGCAAGCACGCGATCTAGGTCCACGGGCGGTTCCTAAGGGCTAAGAGCGTGTAGGTGTTGCGCATGAATATATTATATATTATTTTGTCTATCGTCAAGCAGAACAGCCGCTTGTACCCAGCCAACCACCCGGTTCGCCGAGGCTCCGATGGACACGCTGACGCAGACTCCACAAGCCTTCAGCGCCGCCCAGCCGATTCGCTACCCGCCCGCCCGGGAGTATGCCGAGCCCGATTGGAACCGCATCCCCGGGTTCCATGGCGTGAGCACCGCCGACTGGGAGAGTGCCACCTGGCAGCGGCGTCACACCGTGAAGAGCCTGCAGGAGCTCAAGACCGCGCTGGGCCATCTGCTGCCCGACGATCTGGCCGCGAGCATCGCCGCCGATCAGGAGTCGCGGGCTACGATGTCGATGCTCATTCCGCCGCATATGCTGAACACGATGAACGTGGCGGACCTCTGGCTCGATCCGGTCCGGCGCTACATGGCGCCGGCACTGCACGATCGCCGGACGGAGTGGGCCAACCACCCCAAGGCCTCGCGCGACAGCCTGCACGAAGCGCAGATGTGGGTGGTCGAAGGGCTCACCCATCGCTACCCGACGAAGGTGCTGGCGGAGCTCCTGTCGACCTGCCCCCAGTACTGCGGGCACTGCACCCGCATGGACCTGGTGGGCAACGACGTTCCGCAGGTGCAGAAGCTCAAGTTCCACGTGCCGCAAAAGAATCGGCACCAGCAAATTCTCGAGTACCTGCAGCGGACCCCGTCGGTGCGCGACGTCGTCGTCTCCGGCGGAGACATCGCCAACCTGCACATCACGCAGCTCGAGCCGTTCGTGAGCGCGCTGCTCGATATCCCGAACATCCGCGACATCCGGCTCGCGTCCAAGGGATTGATCGGGCTGCCGCAGCACTTCCTCCAGGATGACGTCGTTGCCGGGCTGGAGCGGCTCGCGAAGAAGGCGTTTGCTCGCGGCGTGGATCTGGCCCTGCACACGCACGCCAATCATGCGCAGCAGGTCACTCCGCTGGTGGGGCGGGCGGCGCACAAGCTGTTCGAGATCGGGGTTCGGGACGTTCGGAATCAGGGCGTGCTGCTTCGGGGCGTGAACACCACCCCGCACGAGCTGGTGGAGCTGTGCTTCATGCTGCTCGATCACGCCAAGATCATGCCCTACTACTTCTACATGTGCGACATGATCCCCAACTCCGAGCACTGGCGGCTCGGAGTGTTCGAGGCACAGCAGTTGCAACACGATATCATGGGTTATCTTCCGGGATTCGCGACACCCCGGATCGTGTGTGACGTTCCGTTCGTCGGCAAGCGTTGGGTGCACCAAATTGCGGAGTATGACCGCGAGCTCGGCATTTCCCGGTGGACCAAGAACTACCGGACAGGCCTGGAGCTCGAGGACCCTGATGCGTTGACGCGACGGTACGAATACTACGACCCCATCTACCTGCTGCCTCCCTCGGGCCAGGCCTGGTGGCGAACGTACGAACAGATGGGGTCCCAGGCGTAGCCGCCGGTCACCCCCGAAAGGCATCGGCATGACCCAGCGCGACTATCCCCGCATCGTGGTGCCGCCGCCCGGCCCGAAGGCCCAAGCGATCATCAATCGCGACGAGGCTTGGACCTCCACGTCGTACATCAAGGAGTACCCGCTCGTCATCTCGGGAGGCTCCGGTGCGTCGGCCGTGGACGTGGACGGCAACCGGTT
Organism: Gemmatimonadales bacterium; assembly: GCA_035487215.1. Classification (GTDB taxonomy): domain Bacteria; phylum Gemmatimonadota; class Gemmatimonadetes; order Gemmatimonadales; family GWC2-71-9; genus DASQPE01. The sequence goes on along the minus strand of DATHMJ010000035.1, from coordinate 6,937 downwards.
CCTCGACTTGATGGCCGGCATCGCCGTCACCTCCACCGGCTACAATCACCCCGTCGTCGTCGAGGCCATCCGCGACGCGGCGTCGAAGTTCCTGCACATCTGCGGGACCGATTTCTACTTCGATGGGTTCGCCAAGCTGGCCGAGCGGCTCGCCAAGCTCGCGCCCGGCCCGAGCAAGAAGCGGGTGTTTCTCACGAACTCGGGCGCCGAGACGGTCGAAGGCGCGATGAAGCTTGCGCGCTTCCACACCCGGCGCCCCGCCCTCATCGCGTTCCACGGCTCGTTCCACGGGCGCACCTACGGCGCGATGAGCCTCACGTCGAGCAAGGCGAGGCAGCGGGCGCATTTTGGTCCGCTCGTGCCGGAAGTCTATCACGTCCCCTACTGCACGCCGTACCGATGCCGAGCCTGTGGCCAGGGCAACCCGTGCACACTGGGCTCGATCGCACGTATCGAGGAGCTGTTCAGTCGCCAGCTCGATCCGAGCGATTGCGCCGCGATCTTCGTCGAGCCCATTCAGGGCGAGGGCGGCTATGTCGTCCCGGAGCCGGGGTTCCTTCGCGCGCTGCGCTCCCTCTGCGACCAGCACGGCATTCTGCTGGTCTGCGACGAGGTCCAGAGCGGCGTAGGCCGCACCGGGAAGATGTGGGCATCGGAATGGGAGGGAGTCGAGCCCGACATCCTGCTGTCGGCCAAGGGCCTTGGCTCCGGCATGCCCATCGGGGCGTTCATCGCGAAGGAGTCGGTGATGACGTGGGGCGCCGGGTCGCATGGCTCCACGTTCGGCGGCAATCCGGTGAGCTGCGCCGCCGCGCTCGCCACCCTCGATATCGTCGAGAAGAACCTGCCGCACATTCGGGCCATGGGCGATCGGTTCATGACCGGGCTCCGCGGCCTTCAGGAGCGCTATCCCTCCATCGGGGACGTGCGCGGTCGGGGGCTCATGATCGGTGTGGAGCTGGTCAAGGACCGAGCCACGCGCGAGCCCGACGCCGATCTGGTGCACCGGCTGGTTCAACGCGCATTCGGCAAAGGCTTGCTGCTGCTGGGCGCGGGTAAGAGCGTGATTCGGCTGGCGCCGCCGCTGGTGATCGACGAGTACGACGTCGACACCGGGCTGGCTCTGATCGATGAGTGTTTGTCCGAGGAAGACTAACCGCGGCTCACGCTTCGATGACCGTCCGGCTCTGCTCGCGGAGGAATTGCGCCACGTAGTATGGTCCGCAACCGCCCTTCCCGGTTGAGCCGGAGCCCTTCCAACCACAGAACGGCTGGGCGCCAGGCCACGCACCGGTAGTCGCACCGGTGCGTTTGTTGGCATAGCAGACACCCGCCTCGACTTCGTCGAAGAACCGCTGGACCTCCTCCGGCCGTCCCGAGAAGATGCCCGCCGTCAGCCCATACTCCACCTTGTTCGTCTCGGCGAGTGCCTCGTCGAGACCGCCGATCTCGCCGATGGCGAGAAACGGCACGAACAGCTCCTCGGTGAAGAGCGCGCTCGAGAGCGGCAGCCGAGCCACCGTGGGAGCGACGAAGTGGCCTCGATCGAAGATGCCGCCCTTGAGGCGGGTTCCTCCGGCGATGACCGTCCCATCCTTGCGCGCCTGCGCCACCGCGGCTTCGAAGCGCTCCACCGAGCGCTCGTTGATCACCGGGCCGAAGTAGACGTCGCGCTCGGTAGGATCGCCCATCTTGATCGCCGCCGTCTTGGCGAGAAGCAGCTCGATGAACGGCGTCGCCACGTCGCGGTGCACGTACACCCGCGAGGTGGCGCTGCACTTCTGGTTCTGGAGGCTGAACGCCGAGCGCATGACACCCTCGGCGGCGGCGTCGAGATCCGCCGTCTCCATCACGATCGCCGCGTTCTTCCCGCCGAGCTCCAGCAGGCACGGCTTGATCCACCGCTGAGAGATCCCGTGGTGGATGCGGAGCCCGATGGCCTTCGACCCGGTAAACACGACGCCGTCCACACCCGGATGCTGCCAGAGAGGGTCGCCGATCTCCGTCCCGTGTCCGAAGAGCAGGTTGAACACTCCGGCTGGCACACCGGCATCGCGGTAGATCTCGTACAGCTTGAGGCCGGTCCAGGGCGTATCCTCGGCCGGTTTGTAGACGACGGCGTTGCCGGCGACGAGGGCCGCGGACGACATTCCGGCCGAGAGCGCCAGCGGGAAGTTGAACGGCGCAATGCAGGTGAACACGCCGTAGGGACGAAGCACGTCCGTGTTCCGCTCGACCGGGGTCACCTGTCCCATCGGCCGCACGAAGCCGTCGGCGTCCTCGACCTGCTGACAGTAATAGTCGATCAGGTCCGCCGATTCCTCGGCGTCACCCATCGCCTCGAGCCGGCTCTTGCCCACCTCGAGCCCCATGATGGCGGCCAGCTCGTACTTGCGTTCCCGGATCAGCGCCGCCGCGCGACGCAGGGTCGTGAGCCGATCGCGCCAAGGCAGGCGCGCCCACGCCGGCTGCGCCGCTCGAGCGGCTTTCACCGCTTCATCGACATGGGCGGCGCCCGCCGCGGCAAAGCGGCCGAGGATCAGGGAGGTATCGATCGGCGAGCGGTCGACCAACGGTTCGGCCGGCGTGTCTACCGCGCGGCCGGCGATGTAGAACGGGTGCCGTTGCCCGGCCGCCGCTCGCACGGCCTTCACCGCCGAGTCGAACTGTGCGTGGAACGCCTCGAGATCGCCCGAAGCCGAGGTGTACGTGATCTTCCCGGGTGCCGTTGCCGTCATACCGCCTCCACTGTCTTGGTCGCCGCCGCCGCGCGCTCGAGCGCCCGGCCCAGCCGGCGCACCAGCTCTCCGACTTCCTTCTCGTCAATCACGAAGGGCGGCGCGATCATCACGAGGTCGCCGTTGGTTCCGTCCGCCTGCCCGACGTTGGGCCAGAGCACCAGGCCCTCGTCCATCGCGGCGGTCGTGACCCGCTCGACGAAGCCCGCGGCGCGGCGGAACGGCGCCCGAGTTTCCACGTCCGCTACGAATTCCACCGCGGCGAGCAAGCCGCGGCCCCGAATGTCTCCCACGTGCGGGAGACCTCGCAGCGCCTGCAGCTCGCGTTGCAACACCACGCCCATCCGCGCGCAGCGCTCGATCAGGTTGTGAGCGCGCAGGTAGCGCACGGCGGCCAGGGCGCCGGCCGCGAGCACCGGATGATGCGAATAGGTCTGCGCGTGAAGCAGACCGCCCGAGCCCTTCGCCAGACGATCGACGAGGCGGTCCGGGGCGACGAGTGCCGAGAGCGGCGCGTAGCCGCCGCCGAGCCCCTTTCCCAGCGTCATCAGGTCGGGCACCACGCCGAACGGCTCGATCGCGGCCCAGGTGCCGGTGCGGCCCGCGCCGGTGAGCACCTCATCGGCGACGAACAGGACGTCGTGCCGGGTACAGATCTCCCGGATCCGGCGGAAATAGTCCGCGTGCGGCACGGTTGCACCGCTCGAGGATCCACCCACCGGCTCCGCGATGAATGCGGCAACGTTCTCCGGCCCGAGCGCGAGAATGGCCTGCTCGACGGCGGACCCGTCGCACGCCGGACAGAGCGGCGGACGCCCGTGGCACGCGCACCGGTACGTGTACGGCGCCGGGACGCGGGTCACGTCGACCAGCCATTCCCGGAAATAGGTCTTGTAGTGCTCCCGAGCCGAGGCGCTCAAGGCCAGGAGCGTGTTCCCATGATAGGCCGGCGCGAGAGCGACGATGCGGTGCTTGGTCGGCTTCCCTGCCTCGACCCAGTACTGCCGGGCGAACTTCAGGGCCCCCTCGACCGCTTCAGAACCGCTCGAGAGCGGATAGACGCGGTTGAGATCCCCGGGGCAGAGCGCGGCCACCTCGGTGGCCAGCTCCTCGACCGGCTGATGCGTGAATGCCGTCCCATTGACGTAGGCGATTTTCGCTGCTTGGCGGGCCATCGCATCGCCGATTTCAGCGAGGCCGTGACCCAGGTTGGCCACGAAGGCGCCACCGCAACCGTCCAGGTAGCGCTTGCCGGTCTCGTCGACCAGCCAGCACCCTTCGCCGTGGGTGATTAACGGCAAGCGCCTGTTGAGCTTACGGTAGAAAACGTGCCCCAGCGGGTACTGGTGCTCGGCCATCGCGGCGACCGTGCGGAACGGGGAGCCGGAATGTGGCCGCGCGAGAGCCAAAATGGTAGGGAGACGGGGCCCCGTTTTTCTGGCGGCCCCGTCCCGGTCCACACCGGTTGCGTCACCCGACTTGCGGTGGAGCTACACCGCCGCCGGCTGCGGTGCGATCGCACCCTCCAGGTCGGAGTAGTTGGGGTCGGCGAGCTCGGTATACACCGGGTTCGAGAGATACCGCTCGCCAAAGTCGCAGGTGATCGAAACGATCAGCTTCCCCCGGTTTTCCGGCCGCTTGGCCACCTGAAGCGCGGCCCATGCGATCGAGCCGCTGGAGATGCCGGCGAAGATCGCCTCTTCCCGGGCCAGGCGCCGAGTCGTGGCGATCGCGTCATCGTTGGTCACCTTGATCACTTCGTCGTAGATCTTGGTGTCGAGGTTCGCCGGGATGAAGCCTGCGCCCATGCCCTGCTGCTTGTGTGGGCCGGGCTGGCCGCCCGAGATCACCGGACTCTCCGCCGGCTCCACCGCGACGACCCGCACGCTCGGCTTCTTTTCCTTGAGGAACTTTCCCGCCCCGGAGATGGTCCCGCCCGTGCCGACGCCGGAAATGAGGAAGTCCACCTTGCCCTCGGTGTCCGCCCAGATCTCGGGGCCCGTCGTCTGGTAGTGGATGGCGGGGTTGGCCTTATTGTCGAATTGTCGGGGCATCCAACCCTTGGCGCCGAGTCGCGCGAGGATTTCCTCGGCTCGCGCGATCGCTCCCTTCATCCCCTTGGTCCCCTCCGTCAGAACCACCTTCGAGCCCAAGGCCCGCAGCAAGTGACGTCGCTCGAGCGTCATCGTTTCGGGCATCGTGAAGATGGTGCGGTACCCAAGGGCCGCCGCGACGTAGGCCAGCCCGATGCCCGTATTGCCGCTGGTCGGCTCGACGATCACCATCCCGGGCTTGAGGGCGCCCCGATCGATGGCGTCCTGGATCATCGCCATCCCGATGCGGTCTTTGACGGAGTTGAACGGGTTGTAGCCCTCGTGCTTGACGGCGATGCGGGCGCCAAGGCCCTCGGTCAGCCGGTTGAGCAGGATCAGCGGTGTATTGCCGACCGTCTCCGTGACGTTCTGATAAATCTTCCCGTGGGGCATACGCTCCTCTGGGGCGAAGGGGACCAATGGCTCTCATGCAAACGAGCCCCGGGCAGTCCGCCTGGGGCTCGCGAGGACCGGGAGTTCCGGGCTGCCTGGCTTAAGCTTGCCGCTCCCGCCGGAGCGCCGCCAGACCCACCCCGACAAGTCCGATTGCCACATACATCGGACCGGCGGGGTGGCCGGAATCTCCCGGCCCGCCGGTACAGTATCCGGTTGCGACGCAGTAGCCACCGCCGCCTGCGAGCGGGTCGACGAAGGCGACCGGGGAGGCCAAGGACAGAGATAAAACCAACGCGGCGACCATGACTCGACGTTACCGGCGCTGGGAGAGCGAGTCAAGCTGACTGTCGGGTGACACGGACCAGGCCGCCGCCTATTCTTCGTGGCGTCCCCTCTCTGGAGCCACGATGGGCAAGCTCATGCTGGGTGGTGCTCTACTGTTGGCCTCGCTGTTCGTGATGGTCGGACGGGCCGCCCTTGCCTCCGGCTCCGCCCAGGGCAGTCGGCCGGCGGCCGCTTTCCTGCGGGCGATCGGACTGTTGCTGGCCGCGATCGGCGTGCTGTTGGTCATCGGCTCGACCGTCGTCATCATCGAGCCCGCTCAGGTCGGCGTCCGCCATGCGTTCGGAACCGTCGATCCGACGCCGCTGCTCCCGGGTGTGCGGTTCGTGAGCCCGTGGTCGGAAGTCGAGCGGTACTCCACGCGCGAAGAACAGTACCCGGAGGCCGGCCGAGCCGCGGAGACGATCCCGGCGCTGTCGAGCGAGCAGATGGCCATGAACGTGGATGTCGCGGTGCGGTGGCAGATCGATGCGCGCGACGCCCCGCACATCTTCAACGAGATCGGAAACGAAGACCAGATCCGGAACGTCGTGCTCAACGCGCTCCGCAAGGGCGTGCGCGACGGCATGGTCCAGTATTCCATCAACGACATCCAGCAGCGCAACAAGATCGCCTCAGCCATGGAAGCGGAGGTGGATTCCGCGCTGGTCACCCGGCCGCGGGGCGCCGAGGCGACGTTCCGCATTGCGCGGCTCTCGGCATTTTTCCTTCGGAACCTCGAGCCGCCCGCACAGGTGGTCCAGGCCATCAACAACAAGATCGCGCAGGAACAGCAGATCGAGACCGAGCGGCATCGGGTCGAGGTGGCGCGCCTCCAGTCGGAGCAACAGCGCCTGCTGAATCAGACTCTGACCGCGGAGGCCCTGACCAAGCAGTATCTGGAGGTGCTGCACGACATGCGGACCTCCAACAGCCTCATTGTGATGGTGCCCACGGAGGGCGGCCTTCCGCTACTCGATCTCGCGGCGCTCAGGAAGAACTTGAAGGAGCACTAACCGCAGATGGTGCAAGGCGTTGCACCGGGAAACGCCGAAACTGGTCTGGACAAATCGTGACCGGAACCCATCATTAATGGAGCGAGCTAAACCATCATTTGACTCGCGGGAGCCACAATGCGCAGGGTCTTCGGAGCCGAGCGAGTAACGCGCGCGTTGATGCTGCTGGCCGCGGTGGCGGGCCTGTCCCTGGGCTGCGCCCGGCACGAGGTCGATGATGAGCCCGAGCCGGGCGTCGACCGCTACGCCCCCATCCCACTCACGGTGGAAAACAACAACTGGCTGGACATCGTCATTTTCGTCTATCACGACGGCGAGCTGTCCCGAGTGGGCACGGTCACCGCGGCGTCCTCGTCGAATTTCTTCCTCCCAA
>DATHMJ010000034.1:0-7001 GCA_035487215.1 Gemmatimonadales bacterium | reverse complement strand
CGACGCTCTATCGCCTCATGGACAAGCACGAATTCCACCGAGACGAAAGCCCGGGGAAGCCGGAGTGAAGTCGGAAACGGCGACGCCCCACTCGACCAGTGGCGAGCGCCGGCGGACGTCGGGCCCGACGTACGCCCAGTCGGCGCGCGTATGGGATCCGGAGGGACCGTCCGGCGGCGGGCTCGCGCCCGCGCTCTGGGACGTGCTCCGCGAGAGCGTGCTCGCGGTCGAGTCGCGCTGGGAAAGCGTGGTCGAGCACGCGGCCTCGGCCGAGGAAGTCGCCGGAAACGTGGCGCTCCTGTGCACCGCCATTCGCGAGGCGGCGATCGGCCGGGACCCCGACATGGGACTCGTGCCGCGCAGCGCATTGTCGCGACGGCTCCTCGGCCTCATCCGGGTCGCGCTCCTCGACCGACTCCAGGCGCTGACCCCGCAACCCGACGCGAGCCAGGCCCTCGGGCTCCTCGCCGCGCTGGAGCGCGTCGCCCAGCGGCTCGAGGTCGACTGGTCGCAACGCTTCACCGATCGGCTGTCGGGCCCCGATGGGCTCGAGCTGGTCGTCGAAGTCGCACACGATCTCCGCTCGCCGCTGACATCGATCCTCTTCCTTGCCGAAACCTTGCAGCGCGCGCGTAGCGGGCCGGTGAATCCGGTGCAAGAGCGCCAGCTCGGGCTCATCTACAGCGCGGCATTCGGGTTGAGCTCGGTCGCGAGCGACGTCATCGAGCTGGCCCGCGGCGGTGACCGCCTGGTCGATCTGGATCCGATCCCATTCTCGATCAACGACATCCTGGAATCGGTCCGCGACATCGTGCTGCCGATCGCGGAGGAGAAATCGCTCTCGGTCCGGCTGTCGCCACCCGAGTCCGACTTTCGCGTCGGCTACCCGGTCGCGTTGAGCCGCGTGCTGCTCAACCTCACCACCAACGCGCTCAAGTTCACAGCCGAGGGGTTCGTGGAGGTCGCGGCACGGCAGGTCGCCGCGGGCCAAGTGGAGTTCTCGGTGCGGGACACCGGACGGGGAATCCCGCCCCAATCGATGGCCACGTTGTTCGAGCCGTTCCGCCGGCGCCAGAAACAGGGTGAGTATGCCTTTTCGGGCTCGGGTCTCGGATTGTCGATTTGCCGGAAACTGGTCGAGGCGATGGGATCGACCCTCCAGGTGGAGACGTCGTCGGACGCGGGCACCCGGTTCTTCTTTGTCCTGGAGCTGCCGCTCGCGGGCGAGGGGATGATCGGATAGCCCGGTATTGCAGCGGGGCGCGTGAACCGGAAACGGGGGGCTCCTTGCGGGGAAGGGGCTCCCCGTTCACCGTTGGGCGGTCAGCGTTTACCTTTCCGGGCTACTGGCCGTGGGTGCCAGTGCTTGGTGGGCTGCGAGGACCGACTGTCAGTACGCTGTAGATGCAGCCGCCGTGGTACGTGAGGGGCAGGCGGACGGGCGAGCGACTCGCCTCCCGATCGACCTCCCCGAGCGTGCGCAGAGTCGAGGTGACGTACGGGCTCATACCAGCGAGCCGACGGTGAACACGACGCGCGCCGGCGACCCGGCCGAGAAGCGCGCGAGCCCGTCTGCCCCCGCGAAGAGTCGAGCATCCGCGGTGGCACGCACGTAAAACCCGGCAAAGTGGAAGCGCGGAGAGAGTTCTGTCGCGAACAGCTGGCCGACTATCAGGTCCCCGAATCCCTGCACTCCTTCGACGCGTTCCCGCCGACCGGGTCCGGCAAGGCGAAGCGGCAGGAGCTCAGGCGGGTTCGGAACCAGGAATTGAGCGCTACGTGACGCAACCGATGAACCGCCCGAACCGCCACCTGCCCAGCCCCGCCGTACACGCCCCGAATGCCGCGCTCATGATCGACTTCGACAATGTGACGCTGGGCATTCGCTCCGATCTCACCAAAGAGCTGCGCACCCTGCTCAACAGCGACATCATCAAGGGGAAAGTGGCGGTGCAGCGGGCGTACGCCGACTGGCGCCGGTATCCCCAGTACATCGTCCCCCTCTCCGAATCGTCGATCGACCTGATTTTCGCTCCGGCCTTCGGCACCAGCAAGAAGAACGCGACGGACATCCGCCTCGCGATCGACGCGATCGAGCTGGTGTTCATCCGCCCCGAGATCGGGACGTTCATCATCATGTCGGGCGACAGCGATTTCTCGACGATGGTGATCAAGCTGAAGGAGTACGGCAAATACGTGATCGGCGTGGGCATTCGGGAATCGGCGAGCGACCTGTTGATTCAGAACTGCGACGAGTACTACTCCTACAGCGACCTGGCCGGCCTGACCAAGGAAGTCGACACGCCGTCGGTGCAGCGCGATCCGTGGGAATTGGCGCGCGAAGCCGTGGCCCAGATGGTCCGGAACGATGACGTGATGCGCTCCGACCGGCTCAAGCAGGTGATGCAGCAGATCGATCCCGGCTTCGACGAGAAGAACGCCGGCTTCAGCCGCTTCAGCAAATTCATCGTCGAAGCCGGTCAGCGCGGTGTGGTCGCCGTCAGCAAAATGGACAACGGGCAGTACGAGGTGGCGCCGGCGGGCGCGGCCCCGGTACCCGGGGAGTCCGCACGGGAGCCCAGTCGCCCCCCGACCGAGGGCGAGCGGCGGGGTCGAGGAAGGGGTCGCGGGCGCGGGCGCGGGCGCGATCGCGAGCGCTCCGGCGAAGCACCTCGGCCTGCCGCCGAGCGGGAACCGCGTGGGGGCGAGCCGCGCCGGGATGGCGCGCTCACGCTCGCGGCCGCATTCCAACTCATCGCGCGCGCGCTGGTGGAGCTCAAGCCCCCGGTGACCCACGAGGCGCTGCGCCTCAGAATGGTCGCCCTGCACGGTCGAGAGGACCCGTTGCTCGAGCCAGGCCGGTTCGTCCGCCTTCTTCGCCAGGCCAACGACGCGGAAGTCGCCGACGTCCGCAAGATCGGCGATGACGAATACGAGGTCGCCCCCCACAGGCTCGATGGTTCCGCGCCGGCGCAGCTCGCCCTCGCGGTCAACGGGGCGGACGCGCCGGTTGCGGAGTCGCCGGTCGAGGTTGCCGCCGAGTCGAGTTCGGCGGGCGGTGTAAACGGTCAACGGGCGGGCATCCGGTTCCGGCGCGGCTCGCGCGGCGGCGTCCGCGCGGCGCAAGTGCCGCTGATCGGCGTCGTGGTGGAGACGCCCCCCGCCGAAGCTCCGGCCTCCGACGGCGCGGAAGCCGGCGAGAAGCCGGCGCGATCCAAGTCGCGCGGCCGAGGGCGTGGCGCCAGGCGGGAGTCCGGCGCCCAGCAGGAGGGTGGCGTCGAGCCGGCCACGACGCCGACGGAGGCCGCCGAAACCGCGGCAGGGCCTCCGAAGCGACGGCCCAGACCGCGGGCCAGGAAGAAGCCGGAATGAGCAGGCCGCGACGGGCAGCGACGCTGCCCGTTCGGTTTTTCGAGCGCCCCGCCGAAATCGTCGCCCGGGACCTGGTCGGCCTGCTCATCGTCTCACGGCTCGGCGGCCGTACCGCCGGCCGGATCGTCGAAACCGAGGCGTATCTGGGTTACGACGACCCAGCGTCGCACGGCTTCCGGCACCGGCGCCACGCGCAGAACGAAGCCCTCTACGGCCCTCCGGCAAGCTGGTACGTCTACCGCTCCTATGGCGTCCATTGGTGCGCCAATCTGGTGTGCCAGGCGGCAGGGCATGCGAGCGCGGTGCTGCTGCGCGCGGTGGAGCCGGTCGAGGGGTTGGAGCTGATGCGGCGGAGGCGGGGCGAGGTGCACGACCGGCAACTGTGCGCCGGCCCCGGCCGATTGTGTCAGGCGCTCGGAATCTCGCGAGCTGACCTGAACGGTCGGATGATGTCGGGATCGGGGGTGGTCGTGCTCGAGCCTGCGGGGTGGGACGGCACAGTGACGGTGACCCCGCGGATCGGCATCACGAAAGCGGTCGACTGGCCGCTGCGATACGCGGCCGCCGGGTCACCCTGGACTTCTCGGCGAAGCGTCAGTAGCCCGCGCGCGGCGCCTCTCGCGAGCTTCCCAAGCTTACCCGGAGCCCGCCGCTGAGCGTGTGCGTGGCTCCGACGATCAAGCGGCCGGTGGCGCCGCTCGACGTGGTCTTGTCGCCCTGGGACGAAGTGAGCTGATACTGACCGAAGGCCACCAGACGGCCCAGCTTGAATTGCAGGCCACCAACCAGGGTCAGGAAGCCCGTGCTCCCCAAGTCCGTTGCGTCCTGCTGGGCCTGAGCCAGGGCGGCCGGCGTCGCGAACGAGGTACCGGTGGGCTGGGGATTCACCGCGTGCAGCAGGCCGACGCCCACGCCGAGATACGGCTGAGCCGCGGAGCGGACGGGGAAGGCCAGGAGTACCGCTGAGTACTTGCGGATGTCGTTGAATTGGACCGTCTGCGTGGTCCCGGTCGCGTCGAAGTAGGCGCTTTGCTCGTTCGAGCCGATGCCTTCCTCGACCGAGAGCAGGAGGCCGGTCCGGCGCGCCGTGATGAGCGTGTGGCCGCCCGCCATGAACATGCCGCCGCGGGTTTGCGCCGGGGTCCGGAACACCAGGACACCAGCCTGCCCGCCGATGTACCACTGGAAGTCGCCCTGAACCGGCCCCTGGGCGGCCAGGCTCGCCGCGCCGAGGCACAATGCCAGCGCCGCGACCGACATGCTGCGGGTGACCTTGCTCATCAGACTGCCTCCCTGGGTGTTTGCGGCCGAGGATCGGACCGGTCCGGAAAATTGCAGAACTTCCCGTGGAGTGCCACGGACGGCAGACTGCGTCCGTCCTTGAGTGGCGCTCTTCAAACCATTGACATTGAGTAACTTACGAAGCTGGTCTCCAGCACTGGCGGCCGCCGGACGACCAATTTTGCACGTTTGGGAGTGCAAGGAGCAGGCCCATACAGGCTCAGATCAACCCGAGCCGCTCCCCAACCTTCTTGAATGCCGCCAGGGCCCGGTCGAGATGGTCGCGGGTGTGGGCCGCCGAGATTTGGCAGCGCACGCGCGCTTGCCCCTGGGGCACGACCGGGAAGCCGAACCCGGTCACGAATACCCCCTCGTTGAGCAGCTCGCCGCTGAGCTTGATGGCGAATGCCGTTTCCCCGACGATCACCGGCACAATCGGGGTCTCTCCATCCAGCGGCTTGAATCCCAGCGCTCGCAACTGATCTCGGAAGTATCGCGCGTTCTGCCGCAACGTCGCGACCCGCTCCGGATGCGCCTCGAGGTACTCCACCGAGGCGAGGGCGCTGGCCGCCACCGCGGGTGGCAGGGCATTGGAGAATAGCTGCGGCCGCGCCCGCTGCGTCAGATAGTCGCACACCGCGTCCGAACTCGCAACAAACCCGCCGGCCGCGCCACCGAGTGCCTTCCCGAGGGTGGACGTGATGATGTCGACTTCGCCCAGCACCCCGAAGTGCTCCGCGGTGCCCCGGCCACGGGTACCGAGGACCCCGGTGGCGTGGGAGTCATCGACCACCAACACGGCGTCGTGCTTCCGACACAACTCGATCAGATCCGGGAGTTTCGCGATGGCGCCTTCCATCGAGAATACACCGTCGGTGATCACCATGCGCACGCGCCGATCACGCGCCGCGCGCAGTTTCTCCTCGAGGTCACTCAGGTCGGCGTGGCGATAGACCCCGGTCTGGCACTTGGTGATCGCTTTGGCGAGGCGGATGCCGTCGATGATCGACGCGTGGTTGAGTTGATCGCTCAGGACCAGATCGTCCTCGCCCAGCAGCGTTCCGGGAGCGGCTTCGTTGGCATTCCAGCAGCTGACGAAGCTCAGCGAGGCCTCGGTGCCGACGAGCCGGGCGCACGCCTGCTCGAGCGCCCGGTGAACGGTGAACGTTCCGCAGATGAAGCGAACCGACGCCGTGCCTGCACCGAAGCGATCGAGGGCGGTCTTGCCCGCCGCCACCACTTCGGGCTGGGCACTCAGGCCGAGGTAGTTGTTGGAGGAGAGGATGATCACCTCTCCGCGCCCCTCCATCCGCACGACCGGCCCCTGGGGACTCTCGAGATAGTTGAGCCGCTTGTAGACGCCGGTCCGGCGAAATTCCTCCAGCTCGGCTTCGAGGCGCCGATCCAGCGGGTTGGAGGCGACCACGCGGGTCACGGTCCGATCTCCAGGATCACCTTCCCGGCCTGGCCTTCCTTGAGGACCTCGATTGCATCGGCGATCCGCTCGAGAGGGAATCGATGGGTGAGCACGGGCCGAGGATCGAGCTGCCCCGCCCGCAGGAAACGCCGCATCTGATGCCAGGTCTGATACATCTTGCGCCCGCTCACCCCGTACAGGGTGAGGCCCTTGAAGATGACGTCCCGGGCGAAGTCTACCTCGGTGGACCGGCTCGGCGTGCCGAGCAAATTGACCCGGCCGCCGAGGCGCGCGGCCGCGAACGCCTGAGCGTGGCCGCTGGGGTGGCCGCTCATCTCGCACACGAGATCGACGCCATCGCCCTGGGTCAGCTCCCGCGCACGAGCGACGACGTCTTCTTCCGCTGGATTGAGGACGAAGTGCGCCCCCATGCAGCGGGCGATGTCGAGCCGGCGCGGATTGTAGTCGCTCGCAAGGACCAGTGAGGCGCCGGCCGCGCGCGCGACTCCGACCGCGAAGCAACCGATCGGCCCGCAGCCGATGACGAGCACCGTGCTTCCGGGCACATCGGCCTCGAGCACCGTGTGCACGGCGTTGCCCAGCGGGTCCATGATCGCCCCGATCTCGGTGGGAATGCCATCGAGCCGCATGACGTTCGACGCCGGCATCGCGATGTACTCGGCGAAGGCGCCGTCGCGGTCGACGCCGATCACTTGGGTGCGCTGGCAGAGGTGGGCGCTGCCGGTGCGGCACTGGAGACAGTGGCCGCAGACGATGTGGCCTTCCGCGGTGACCAAGTCGCCGACCGCGAGAAGACTCGCCGCCTGGGCCTCGGTCCCCAGCTCGACGACCTCGCCGGCGAACTCGTGCCCGACGACGACCGGTGGATGCAGGCGACCAGCAGCCCAGCTGTCCCATTCCCAGATGTGCA
>DATHMJ010000033.1:0-11296 GCA_035487215.1 Gemmatimonadales bacterium | reverse complement strand
CGGAGACCTGGGGACGCGTGAAGTTCGACCTCCCCAAACAGGATCCCAACGTCGTCGGCGCGGCGGCCCGCGGCACCGGCGAAGGGCTCCAGCTGATGTTGTACGTCATCGCGATGCTGGTCGCGTTCATCGCCCTGATCGCGCTCGTCAACGGGATTTTCGGGGCGATGCACGCGGTCGCGTCCTGGTTCCCTCCCGATCTTCAAACCGTGTTGGCGTGGGTGGGGAGCCCGGTGGCCTGGACGCTGGGCGTGCCGTGGAAGGATTGCCCCGTGATCGGCAGTCTCCTCGGCACTCGCGCGGTGCTTAACGAGTTCATCGCCTTCTCCCAGCTCGGTCCGCTCAGGCCGACCCTGGATCCCCGCTCCTTTACCATCGCCTCGTTCGCGCTGGCGGGCTTCGCGAACATCGGCTCGGTGGGCATCCAGATTGGGGGCATCGGCTCGCTGGTGCCCGAACGCAGAGCGGACCTGGCTCGGCTCGGCTTCCGCGCGATGCTGGCCGGCACGCTCGCGAACTTCCTGTCGGCGGCGATCGCCGGGATCTTGTTGTGAGCGAGCGCGATCGGATCGCGGCCGCGGCGGGCGCCATCGGCGGTCGCCTCGGCACCCGCCGGCCCGAGGTCGCGATCGTGCTCGGATCGGGACTGGGCGGCCTCGCCGAACGCATCGGCGATCCGGTTCGGATGGGCTACGGCGAGGTGCCTGGTTTCCCGCGGCCCACCGTGGAGGGCCATGGTGGCAAGCTGATCGCGGGTGCGCTGGCCGGGCACACGGTGCTCGCGCAGAGCGGTCGCTTCCATATGTACGAGGGGCACGAGGCCTCGGTCTGCGCGCTGCCGGTGCGAGTGTTTGCCGCCTTGGGAATCTCCACACTGATCGTCACCAACGCCGCCGGTGGCATCCGGCGAACGTTCAGCCCCGGCACCCTGATGCTGATCGCGGATCACATCAACCTCACCTTCCGGAACCCGCTGATCGGGCCGGTCGTAGGGAGCGAGTCGCGCTTTCCCGACATGTCGGACCCTTACGATCCAACGCTCAGGACTGGCGCGCTCGCGGTGGCGCGGGAGCGGGGCCTCGCGCTCGACACGGGCGTGTACGCCGGCGTGCTTGGTCCGAGCTACGAGACGCCGGCCGAGATCCGAATGCTCGAGCGCTTGGGCGCGGACGCCGTGGGCATGTCCACCGTCATCGAAGTGATCGCCGCGCGCGCGTCGGGCGTGCGCTGCCTCGGGATCTCCACGATCACAAACGCCGCCGCCGGTATCACCGGGGCCAAGCTGTCGCACGAGGAGGTCACGGCGGCGGCCCAGCGCGTGAAGGAAGCACTCGGCGCCTTGATCGAGGGCATCGTGGGTGGGCTTTAACCGGGTGGTCTCCGCGTGACCGACCGCACCCGTCTCGGTATCCGAACGGCGCAGATCGGCCTTCTGGTCAACACCGTACTCGCCGCGGTGAAGATCCTGGCCGGGGTGCTCGGCCGGTCGTATGCCCTGATCGCCGACGGCGTCGAGTCGATCGCCGACATCTTCTCGTCGCTCATCGTATGGGGCGGACTCAGAATCTCCTCCCGCTCAGCCGATGAGGACTATCCGTTCGGCTATGGCAAGGCGGAGCCGATCGCGGCCGCGGCCGTGGCGCTGATGCTGATCGCCGCGGCGATCGGCATCTCGATCGAATCGATCCGGGAGATCGCGGTCCCCCACCACACCCCGCGGCCGTTCACCCTCGCCGTGCTGGTTGGCGTGGTGCTGGTGAAGGAGGTCTTGTTCCGCCGGGTCATCCGGGTGGGAAGCGACGTCGGCAGCACGGCGGTGCGGGCCGATGCCTTCCATCACCGGAGCGACGCGATCACGTCGGCCGCGGCATTCGTGGGGATCAGCGTGGCGCTGATCGGGGGCCCGGGTTGGGAGTCCGCGGACGACTGGGCCGCCCTGGCCGCCGCCTGCATCATCGTCTACAACGGCATCGGGGTGCTGCGACCGGCCATCCACGATCTGATGGATCGCGCACCGGGCGAAAACACGCTGGCACGAGTGGCGTCGGCTGCGTCGGCCGTCCCCGGCGTGTGCGCGATCGAAAAGCTCAAGGTGCGAAAAGTGGGGATGGGCTACTACGTGGACCTCCACGTGCAGGCCAATCCCACGCTGCCGCTTCACGACGCGCATGTCCTGAGTGGAATGGTGAAGTCGGCGATTCGCGGGGCCGTACCGGAAGTGGCGGGCGTGCTGATCCACATGGAGCCCTACGAACCCGGGAGTTAGCGTTCCCGGGGGCTGGCGGGCGATGTGGGTGGGGGAACCGTGTGGTTCAACGGCCGCGCCCCGGCGCCGAGCGGAGGGGCTGCCTCGATGGCTCGGCGCACAAAGTCCAGGGCGTCGGTGACCGCCTGCTCGAGCGGACGACCGAGCGCCAGCCCCGCCGTGATGGCGGCCGAGAGGGTGCACCCGGTACCGTGCATCGGGCGGGTGGTGATCCGCGGATGGACGAAGCGCTTGGCGCCCGCGCGGGTGACGAGCACGTCGGTGAGCTGGTCGCCGCCCAGGTGGCCGCCTTTCACCAATGCCGCCGCGGCGCCGGCCGCTACCAGCGATGCGCCGGCGCGCTCCATGGCGGGCACGTCGCGCACGGGGCGACCGGTGAGGATGCTCGCCTCGTCCAGATTGGGCGTCACGACGGCGGCCAGCGACAGTAGAGTGTCGCGGAGCGTGGCCTCGCCTTCGCGTGTGAGCAGGCGATCGCCGGACGTCGCGACCATCACCGGGTCCACGACCAGCGGCCGCCAGCCGTTCGCGCGGATCGTGTCGGCGACGAGGCGCACCAGACCCGCGTCCGCCAGCATGCCGGTCTTGAGCGCGGACGGCGGCAGATCTTCGGCGAGCGCGGCGAGTTGGGCCGCCACCACCGCGGCCGACACCGGCTCGACGGCACGCACACCCCGCGTGTTTTGCGCGGTGACCGCCACGACCACCGAGGTTCCGAACACGCCGTACTGGTGGAATGTCTTGAGGTCGGCTTGAATGCCGGCGCCGCCGCCGGAATCCGAGCCGGCAATGGTGAGCGCGATCTTCACGCGGCCACGGGGCCGAGGACGCTGTGCATGGCGGGCTCCTTCCAGACGCTGATCCGAGACCTTCGCCTCCGCCGGGGCCGGGAGCGGCGCGGCCTCGCCCTCGCGGAGGGCGTTCGGTTGATCGAGGAGGCACTCGCGACCGGCATCACGTTCCGCGGGGCCGCGATCGCTCCAGCACTCGAAGGTACCACGCGCGGGAAGGCGCTCAAGGCTGCGCTCGAGCGCGCCGGCGTCCCCCTGGAACCGGTGGATGATCGCCAGCTGGCGGAGCTGGCCGATACCGAGCATCCCCAGGGCATCGTCGCGGCGATCGAGCCGCGACACTGGACCCTGGCCGACATCTCTACGGGTGCGGGGTCGGTCGTCGTGGTGTTGGATGGCGTTCAGGACCCGGGGAACGTCGGCACGATCCTTCGGACGACCCTGGCGCTGGGCGGCGCCGGCCTCGTGTCCCTCAAGGGCACGGCCGAGCTGCACAACCCCAAGGTGGTGCGCGGGAGCATGGGCGCGCTCTTCCGGCTCCCTTCGATTTCAGTCGCGGAGGACGAATTCGTGACGTGGGCTACGGACCGCGGGCTCGATCTGTGGGTAGCGGAGGCGGCCGGCAAGCCGGTGCCGACCCGACCGCCCGCTGCCGTTCGGCCTCCCATGGCGTTGATCCTCGGGAGTGAAGGCGCCGGCGTGAGCGCCACCCTCGCGGCGCGCGCGACGCATCGGGTCGGGATCCCGCTCGCGCCAGGCGCCGAGTCGCTCAATGTCGCCGTCGCCGCAGGCATCCTTCTCTACGAAGTACGGCGTGACGAGGTACGGCGTGCCGACTGAGCTGCTGGAGCTGCGACCACTGCTGATCGCGGTGGCCGGTGTGATCGGCGCCGTCTTCGGAAGCTTCCTGAACGTCTGTATCCTGCGGTGGGGGGCGGAGCCCAAAGAGTCCGTCGTGAGCCCCCGGTCCCGATGCCCCAGGTGCGGGTCCGGCGTGGCCTGGTACGACAACGTTCCGGTGCTCTCCTGGCTCGTGCTGCGCGGTCGCTGCCGCACGTGCGGCGAGCCCATCTCGATCCAGTATCCGCTCATCGAGCTGGCGACCGCGCTGATCTGGGCATTCATGGCGTGGCGCGCCGGGCCCCAGCTCGAGGCGATCCGCGGGGCCGTGTTCGGCACGATCCTCCTAGGTATCGCGATGACCGACGCGCGGGCCTACGTGATCCCGGACGAATTCACCTGGGGTGGGCTGGCATTGGCGCTCGTGTTCGCGTTGGCGGGGGGGCTCCCCGCGCTGGGCCAGGCGCTGCTCGGCGCGGCGGTGGGATTCGGACTGCTGTGGCTTGTGGGAACGGTGGGAACCTGGATGCTCAAGCAGGATGCGATGGGCGGCGGAGACATCAAGATGATGGCGATGGTCGGCGGGTTTCTCGGGTGGCAAGGCGTGCTGCTGACCATCTTCCTGGGCGCCTTGCTCGGAAGCCTCATCTTCGTGCCCCTCGCGCTCGCGGGCCGCAAACAACTGGTTCCCTTCGGAATTTTCCTCGCGCTCGGCGCCGCGGCCGCGTATCTCGTGGGGCCCGCGCTGTACGCGTGGTATCTCGGCGCCGTGGGGATCGCGTGAGCCGCCGGGCCATCGCGCTGGCCGGCTTGGGCATCGCGCTTTGCCTCGCCTGCCGGGGTGAGCCCGTCGGAGCCCAGCGGGACGCGGGGCTGGCTCGGCTCGTCGACAGCCTCAAGCCCGCGGTCGAGCGCGCGGCCGGCCTCCGCTTCAAACGCGTTCCGGCATCGGCCCTCCGAAGCCGCGAGCAAGTGCACGCGTATCTGGTCGCCAAGCTCCGCCAGGAGCTGCCGCCCGAGCGGATGCGGGGCATCGAAACCGCATATCGCTTGCTCGGACTCCTGCCCGATACGCTCCATCTGGAACGGCTGCTGCTCGACTTGTACAGTGAGCAGGTCGCCGGATTCTACGACCCCGACTCCACGATGCTGTTCGGCGTGGCCGACGCCGACCCGGTCCAGATGCGCCTGGTTCTCGCGCATGAGATGGTGCACGCACTCCAGGGGCAGTACCTCCCGCTCGACTCGATCCTGCATGACATCCGCAGCAACGATCGCCTCGCCGCGGCCCAGGCGGTGCTCGAGGGCCATGCCACCCTGGTCTCGATTCGGGTGCTGTCTCCCGGTTTCGACGTGACGACGCAGCCGGGATTCTGGGACACGTACCGGGAGCAGGCCTCGGCCCAGCAGGCATCGATGCCGGTGTTCTCAGGGGCGCCGCTCCTCGTGCGCGAGACGCTGTTGTTCCCCTATCTCGATGGGGCGGAGTTCATGCAGTGGTGGGAGCACAGCCCCTACAAGGACGCGCTGCCGGCCGGGCCGCACATGCCCGCGTCGACGGAGCAGATTCTCCACCCGGATCGCCTGCTCTCGCACGACCAGCCGATCCCGCTCCGGTTCAAGTCCGGCCCGCCCCGGACCTACGCCGACGGTCTCGGCGAGATCGAGATCCGGGTGCTCGAGGCCCAACTGCGCGGTGAAGCCGATCTCCCGGCAACGGTGGTGCCGCTCGGGTGGGGGAACGACCTGTACGCTGTCTACGATTCGCCCGCGGGGCCCGCCCTCGTGTGGTGGGCGGTGTGGGACGACGCGCGCAGCGCCGATCGGTTCGCGGCCGGGACGGGACGGCTGCTCGCGGCGCGATCCCGGCCCGGGTACCGGTCGCGGTTCGACCGGCTTCAACTGGACGGGCGGCCCGCGTCGCGGTTCGTAATCGCCCCGGCGGGATGGGCGCTGTGGAACGCCGTTCCGGACGTGACAACCGCTCCCTGACGCGCGACCGGAATCCTTGCTCTAACTCCTTCCTGCGGTTACTCTTCTGGGCTTATGTTCGACCAGCTGTCCGACAAGCTCAACGCGGCGCTCAGCAAACTCACCGGTCGCGGTGTCCTCACCGAAGACGCGGTCAAGGAAGGCCTTCGAGAAATCCGGCGAATCCTGCTCGAGGCCGACGTCAGCTTCGAGCTGACCCGGGAGTTTCTCGAGCGAGTGCAGGCCAAGGCCGTCGGCGTCACGTCGCTCAAGGACGTCCGACCCGGGCATCAGCTGGTCAAGATCGTCTACGAGGAGCTGGTGGCGCTGCTGGGTGAAAAGCAGGCGCCCCTCACGTTCGCGTCCGTGCCGCCCACCATCGTGCTGATGGTCGGGCTGCAGGGGTCGGGCAAGACCACCACGGCGGGCAAGCTCGCCAAGCGGCTCAAGCTCGAGCAGAAGGCGCCGTTCCTGGTGGCGGCCGACGTGTATCGGCCCGCTGCGCAGGACCAGCTCGCCACGCTGGCGCAGCAGGTGGACGTGGGCGTGCACACCGAGCCGGGCACCACGGACGTCGTCGCCCTGGTGCGACGCGGGATCGACGCGGCCGGCAAGGCGCGGGCGCGCACCGTCATCGTCGATACGGCCGGGCGGCTGCAGATCGACGACGACATGATGAACGAGCTGAAGCGGCTCAAGGC
Organism: Gemmatimonadales bacterium; assembly: GCA_035487215.1. Taxonomy (GTDB): domain Bacteria; phylum Gemmatimonadota; class Gemmatimonadetes; order Gemmatimonadales; family GWC2-71-9; genus DASQPE01. Next base: position 4,727 of record DATHMJ010000033.1, on the reverse strand, counting down.
GGCGGTGGCGCCCCACGAGATCCTGCTCGTCGCCGACGGAATGACCGGTCAGGACGCCGTTCGCATCGCCCAGGGGTTCCACACGGCGCTCGGGATCACCGGCGTCGTGCTCACGAAGATGGACGGCGACGCCCGTGGCGGCGCGGCGCTCTCGATCTACGGCGTGACCAAGGCGCCGATCAAATACGTGGGCGTGGGCGAGCGACTTGACGCGCTCGAGCCGTTTTATCCCGACCGCATGGCGGGGCGGATTCTCCAACAGGGCGACATCCTGTCGCTGGTGGAGAAGGCCCAGACGGCGGTGGACGAGCAGGAGGCCGAGCGCCTCGCGAAGAAGGTCACGTCCAAGAAGGGGCTCGATCTCGCCGACTTCCTCGGCGCGATGAAGCAGATGCAGAAAATGGGGCCGCTCAAGAACGTCTTGGGCATGCTCCCCGGCGTGAATCCGGCCATGCTGCAGGCCGCGAACATCGACGAGAAAAAGCTGAAGCACGTCGAGGCCATCGTGCTCTCGATGACGCCGAAAGAGCGCGCCGACCCGGAGATCCTCACCGGGCAGCGGCGCCTCCGGATCGCGAAGGGCTCGGGTCGCACGGTGCAGGAAGTGAATCAGCTGCTCGCGCAATTCAAGCAGATGCAGAAGGTGATGAAGATCGCCGGGAAGACGGGGGGATCGTTGCCCCGCATGCCGTTTGGGCCGCGCTTCCCCAACTGAGACCCGCAACTCGGGAACACCAGACCATGGCCACACGCATTCGCCTGCGCCGCGTCGGTCGCAAGAAGCTGCCCCTCTTCCGCATCGTCGTGGCGGACCGCGAAGCTCCCCGCGACGGGCGGTTCATCGAGGTGCTGGGCACCTACAACCCGAAGGGGCAGACCGCAGCCGACAAGGTGCAGGTGGACGTCGACAAGGCCCGCCATTGGCTGTCCAAGGGCGCCACCGCCACCGACACGGTCCACGCGCTCCTCAAGCACGTCGGGGTCCTGGCGTCACCTTCGGCGTGACGGACGAGGCGCCGCGCCACCTCGCGGTGGCGCGGTTGCGCAGGCCGCACGGTCTGAAGGGCGAAGTCACGATCTTTCCGCTCACGGACGACCCGTCGGGCGTGTTTCAACCGGGCCGAGCGCTCTGGGTGCTGGATCTCGCGGGACAGGTGGTCGGAGGACCGCTGGAAATCGAGCGGAGCCGAGCGTATCACCGCGAGTGGCTGGTGAAGTTCCGGGGGGTCGAATCGCGGGATGCGCTGGAGCCATGGCGCGGTCGCTTCCTCGGCCTCCCCGCGGAGGAGCTCGCGCCGCCAGCCGACGGCGAGGTCTACTTGCACGAGCTTCAAGGATTCGCCGTGTGTTTGGGCGACGGAACGGCACTGGGGTTGGTCTCCGGCGTGTTCGAGCTGCCGGGCGGCATCATGCTGGAGGTGCAAGGCCCGAAGCGCGAGTTCCTGCTGCCGTACAAACGGGAGTTCGTGCACGGTGTGGACCGCGCGGGGCGCCGTCTGACCGTGGCGCCGCCGGCGGGGTTGATCGAAGGCTGATGCTCACGATCGACGTGGTGACGCTGTTTCCCGAGGTGATCGAGCCGTTCATCTCGGCGAGCATCCCCCGGCGCGCCGCCGACGCGGGGCTGGTGCGGTTTCGGCTGGTACAGCTCCGCGAGTTCACCCACGACCGGCACCACACGGTGGACGACTACGCCTACGGCGGCGGGGCGGGGATGGTGCTCAAGCCGGAGCCCTTCTTCGAGGCCGTGGAGCGCTTGCGCGGAGAGGGTCCCGCGGGTCTCGTGGTGTTGTTCTCGGCTCGCGGGCGCCCGTTCCGTCACGCAGACGCCGTCCGGTTCTCGGTGGGCGAACGGCTCACCCTGCTCTGCGGCCACTACAAGGACGTGGACCAGCGGGTGGTGGACGGGCTCGGCGCCGAGGAGCTGTCGATCGGCGATTTCGTGCTGTCGGGCGGCGAGCCGGCCGCTATCGTGGTGCTCGACGCCGTCGTCCGATTGCTGCCGGGCGCCCTCGGCGACCACGAATCGGCCAGCACCGATTCGCACTACGACGGGCTGTTGAGCCCGCCCAGCTACACCCGGCCGCTGGAGTATCGGGGACTCGCCGTTCCCGAAGTGTTGCGATCGGGCAACCACGCGGAGATCGAGGCGTGGCGGCAGGCCGAAGCGGAACGGCTCACGCGCGAACGACGCCCGGACCTCTGGGCGCAGTATCTTGAGGGGCAGTCGTAATTCATTGGGCGCCGCACGGCGCGGAGGGTTCGACGATGGAGCGGTTGGCTGCAGTCGCCCGCGAGGGCTTGCGCTCGGACATCCCGGCATTCGATCCGGGTGACACGGTCCGGGTCATGGTGCGTGTGAACGAGGGCGAGAAGGAGCGGCTCCAGGCCTTCGAGGGCATCGTCGTCGCACGCCGCGGCGGTGGCATCAGCGAAAACTTCACCGTCCGCAAAGTGTCGGCCGGCGTCGGAGTCGAGCGCATCTTCCCGCTGCACAGCCCGGTCATCGCCTCGGTGGAGTTGATTCGGCGCGGCAGAGTGCGGCGCGCCAAGCTCTACTACCTGCGGCGGCTGTCGGGGAAGGCCGCCCGGATCCGGGAGAAGCGCGAGGGCTGAGCCGTGCCGTCCCTCCCCGTGCCGACGTTGGTCCGCGAGCGGGCCGCGTGGCGTGAGGGACGGCTCCTCGTCGGCGTCGACGAAGTCGGCCGCGGTCCACTGGCAGGTCCAGTGGTCGCCGCGGCCGTCGTGTTTCCTGAGGGCTGCCGGCGCGTGCGCGGGCTACGCGACAGCAAGCTGCTGCCCGCGGGCCGTCGCGATCAGCTGGCCGCGGTGATCCGGGCCGTGGCGCTCGGGATCGCGGTCGGTGCGGCTTCGGTTCGAGAGATCGATCGCCTCAACATTCGGGTTGCCTCCGCCCTGGCGATGCGGCGGGCATTGGCCCGCCTGTTCGCCCAGCTGCCCCAAGGCCCCTCCCTCGTGCTCATCGACGGCCTGCCGCTGCCCGAAATCGGGCTCAGCCACGAGGCGCTCGTGGACGGCGACGCGCGCTGCTGCTCGATCGCCGCCGCGGCCATCATCGCGAAGACCGTGCGAGACGCGCTCATGCGACGTCTGGCCACGCGACACCCCGGCTACGGATGGGACACCAACGTCGGCTACGCCACGGAAACCCACCAGGAGGGGCTCAAGCTCTTCGGCGCCACTTGCCACCACCGCCGCACGTTCGCGCCCGTCGCCCAGCTCCAGCTCGATTTCACGTGACTTACGGTGAGACCTTCGGTTGGGTACCCAAGTCGCTGCTCGCCCTGGCGATCGTGACCGGCGGCCTCGCGGGTTCCGCGACCGCACAAACCAATGCTGAGCGGATCCTCTCGGACCGGGACACCCGGTCGCACGACTACGACCTCGTGCACCAGCGGATCGACGTGGGGGAATTCGACTGGGACTCGCTCGCCTTCACTGGCCGCGTCGCGACGACGATCGTGGCTCGGCGGAGCGGCCTCGACCGGGTCGCGCTCGATGCCGGGCACCTGCTGGACGTTCGGCGGGTGACCCAGGGACGCGCCTCCGTCCCGTTCGACCGGCCCGGCGACTCGCTCGTCGTGCGGCTCGCGCATGGGGCGCGCTTCGGCGACACGGTCCGCTTCGTTGTGGAGTACCGCGGCCACATAGCCCAGGGGCGCGGGCTCTACTTCTTCGCGGCGGAGCCGGGTAGGCACGGGCGGCAGATCTACAGCGGTGGAGGGACCGACGGGAATCCCAACTGGTTCCCGACGTACGGCGGCCCCGAGGACAAAGCGACGTGGGAGCTGTCCGCCACCGTGCCGGTCGACCTCACCGTCGTCTCGAACGGCAGACTCGTGAGCGACCAGCCCGCGTCCCGCAGGATGCACACCGTTCGCTGGGTGCAAGAGCGTCCGGCGTCCACCTATCTCGTGTCGCTCGTCGTGGCGCCGCTGGTCAAGCTCGCCGATCGGTGGCGCGGAGCGCCGCTCGCCTACTACGTGGCGCCGGGCACCGACACCGCCCGGGCCCGCGCAGTCTTCGGCATGACGCCCGACGTGCTCCAGGTCTACAGTCGCCTCACCGGCACCGCGTTTCCCTGGGCCAAGTACGCGCAGGTGACGGTGACCGACTACTTCGGCGGCATGGAAAACGTGAGCGCCACGACGATGGCGGACTGGCTGCCCGATCGACGGGCGGATCTCGATCGGCCGTGGTATCGCGAGGTGCTCATCCCGCACGAGGCGGCGCACAACTGGTTCGGCAACTACGTCACCACCGCCAACTGGGCGAACTATTGGCTCAACGAGGGCTTCGCGCAGTTCATGGTCGGGCAGTACTGGCGGGTGAAGCGAGGGGACGTCGCGGGCGAAGAGGCCTACCTCGGCGATTACCGCCAGTATCTCGAGATCGAGGCCACTCGGCGCATGCCGTTGGCGTCGCTGGGCTCGAACAACATCTATCCCAAGGGGTCGCTCGTGCTCCGGATGCTGCGGCTCGAGCTGGGCGACGAGCGCTTCTGGGCCGGCATCCGCCGATATCTCGACCGGCACGCCTTCGGGAACGCCACCAGCCCCGACCTGGCCCGCGCGGTGCTGGAGGCGACGGGCGCGAACCTGGATTGGTTCTTCGATCAGTGGGTGTACGCCGCGGGCCATCCGGAGTTCGACGTCAGCGCGACGTACGATAGCAGCGCCCACTCGCTCGCGATCGCGATCGCGCAG
>DATHMJ010000032.1:0-5388 GCA_035487215.1 Gemmatimonadales bacterium | reverse complement strand
CCCGGACGCCCACGAGCGCGTCGTTCACCTCCTGCAGGGCCAGCAGCACCGTTTGCTCGTAGCCGTAGCGCGCCTGCTCCGCCCGCGCCCGCGCCACGTCCACCTGCTTCCCCACCTGCCCGCCGGTGAAGATCGGGATCGAGATGCCACCAAGAAGCTGGTAGACCTCGGTCGAGCTCTTGAACAGGTCGGAGAAGTCCTGGCTCTGCGTTCCGTACTCGCCAGTCAGGGTAATCGCCGGCAGCAACGCCCCCTTCGCAACGCCGATCCGCGCCAGCGCCGCGTGCAGTTGCTGCTCCGCCTGGCGCACGTCCGGCCGCCGGTCGATCAGCGACGCGGGCAGCCCGGCGGGAATGGCGAGCGGAGCCAGCGTCTCGGTGAGGCCCTGGCCCCGCGGGATCGCGCCCGGGTTCCGGCCCACCAGCACGCTCAGCTGATTCTCCTTCTGGACGATCTGTCGCTCGAAGTCCGCGACTCTCGCCGCCGGGTTCGCCACCTCGGACTCGAACTGGCGCACGTCCAGCTCGGAGATGATGCCCTGGTCGAAGCGGCGGCGTGCGAGCCGGAGCGTCTCCTCGTTGGATGCCAGCGTGCGCTTCGAGATCTCGAGATCCAGGTCCAGCTCCCGCAGCTCGAGGTACGCGGTCGCGACGTCGCTCACCAGCGACAGGATCACCGCGCGCCGGTTCTCCTCCCGCGAGAGCAGGTCCGCCCGCGCCGCCTCAGTCGCCCGCCGGATGCGACCCCAGAAATCCAGCTCCCACTGGAGATCGGCCGTGGCGCTGACCACGTTGAACTTCGTGGCGCCGGCGCCGGGGATGACGGTCTTCTCCGCGCCGCCGAAGCCGTTAAGGTCGAGCCGGGGGAACAGGGCCCCCCGGGTGGCGCCGTACTGCGCCCGGAACTCATCGATCGACGCCAGCGCCACCCGCACGTCACGGTTCTGCTGCATCGCCGTCTCGACCAGCTTCCTGAGCTCGGGGTCGCGGAGCAGATCGAACCACTCGAGGTTCGCCACCGAGTCGGGCGACGCCGTCGGCTGCGGCAGCGTGGACTCCCCGCTCGAGCGGAGCGAGTCGTAGAACGGGCGGAGCGAGTCGGCCGTGGCCGACGGGGGGCGCCAAGCCTCCGGCACGCCCAGGTCGGGCCGGTGATAGGACGGGCCGACTGCGCACGCGGCCACGAGCCAGGCGGCGAGGACTACGGGGAAGCGCCGCATGTCAGCGCTCCTCGTCGGCCGCGGGCACCGCACCCGCGCCGGCCGGCGCGGGCGTCTCCGCCGAGAGCCCGCGGAGACCGCGCTCGCTCAGTGCGCGGATCACCTCGAAGAAGAGCGGGATGAAGAACACGCCGATCGTGGTGGCGAACAGCATCCCGAAGAACACGCCGGTACCGATCGAGTGCCGGCTCGCGGCACCCGCGCCCGACGCCACCACGAGGGGCACGACGCCCAGAATGAAGGCGAAGGAGGTCATGAGAATCGGGCGGAGCCGCTCCCGGCCGGCCTGCATGGCCGCCTCGCGGATGGAGAGGCCTTGGCCCCGCAGCTCGTTGCCGAACTCCACGATCAGAATGGCGTTCTTGGCCGCCAGGCCCACCACCACGACCATCCCGATCTGGAAGTAGACGTCGTTCGGCATGCCGCGGAGCCAGACGCCCAGCAGCGCGCCGAAGATCCCGAACGGCACGCCCAGCATCACGGCGAAGGGAATGGACCAGCTCTCGTATTGCGCCGCGAGCACCAGGAAAACCATGATGATGCCGAGGACGAAGACCAGCGTCCCCTGCCCGCTCGAGGCCCGCTCCTGGAACGACTGCCCGCTGAGCGCGTAGCCCACGCCCTGCTGAAGGAATTGCGTGGTCATCAGCCGGTCCACCGCCTGGAGCATCTGGCCGGAGCTGAAGCCGGCCTTGGGCACCCCCGTGACAAGCGCTGAAGTAAAGCCGTTGAATCGGGTCACGAGGCTCGGCCCGCCCTGCAACCGGGTGCGGACCAGGGTGGAGACCGGAATCATCGCACCCTGCTCGCTGCGGACGTAAAAGCGTCCGATGTCCTCCGGCTTCTCCCGGAACTGGGCCTGGGCCTCGGCCTGCACTCGATACGTCTTGCCGTACAGATTGAAATCGTTGATGTAGAGAGTGGACAGCAGCGCCTGAAGCGTCTGGAACAGGCTCGTGAGCGACACCCCGAGCGCCTTCGTCTTCGCCCGATCCACGTCCACGAAGATCTGGGGCACGTTGACCCGGATCTGCGGGAGCACCCCGCCCACCTCCGGCAGCGCGTTGGCCTGCGTGGCGAAGTCCCCCGCCAGCCGCGCAAACCGGCGGATGTCGTTGACCCCGCGGTCCTGGAGATTCATCTCGAGGCCCGCCGTCGAGCCGAGGCCGGGGATCTCCGGCAGGTTGAAGGCGAACGCCTGCGCGTCCTGCATCGAGAAGAGGAAGCCGTTGGTCTTCTGGAGCACCGCGTCGAGTTGGTTCGCCGCGCCCTTCCGCTCACCCCACGGCTTGAGCAGCACGAATATCGTCGCCGAGTTGGTCTGGTTGGCGCCCAGCAGGAAGTTGAGGCCCACCAGTGAGACCACGTTCTTGATCGCGGGCTGCTCACCCAGGAACTTCTCGATCCGGGTCGCCACCTCGTCGGTCCGCTGGCGTGACGCGCCGTCGGGCAGCTGAAGGATCATCGCGAAGTAGCCCTTGTCCTCCGTGGGGATGAAGCCGGTCGGCACCCGGCGGAACAGCACGACGATCAGCGCCACCATCACGCCGAAGCACGCCAGGAACGTGAGCGGGCGCACCAGCAACCCCCCGACCGCGCGCAGGTACCGCTCCCGCATCCGGTCGAAGCCTCGGTTGAACCACTCGAAGAAGCGGAATTTTTCCGACGCGTGCTCGGGTCGGAGCAGAAGCGCGCAGAGCGCGGGCGTGAGCGTGAGCGCGGTGATGCCCGAGAGCACCACCGAGACCACGATCGTGATGGCGAACTGCTTGTACATGAGACCGGTGATGCCACCCAGGAACGCCACGGGGATGAACACCGAGCACAGCACCAGCACGATGGCGATAAGGGCGCCGGATACCTGCCGGATCGCGCGGTCCGCTGCCACCGCCGGCGACACCCCCTCCTCCTCCATGATCCGGTCCACGTTCTCGATCACCACGATCGCGTCGTCCACCACGATGCCGATGGCGAGCACCAGCCCGAACAGGGTCAGCAGGTTAATCGAGAAGCCGAGTAGCTCGAGCCCGAAGAACGTTCCGATGATCGAGACCGGAACCGCCAGCACCGGGATGAGCGTCGCCCGCCAGCTCTGGAGGAACACGAACACCACCAGCGTCACCAGCGCCATTGCCTCGAACAGCGTCGTGACCACTTCGCTGATCGACTCGGTGATGAATGGGGTAGTGTCGAAAACGATGCTCCAGTGCACCCCCTGCGGGAACGTCTGGGACAGCTCGTTCAACCGCGCCACCAGCGCCTTCTTCACGTCCAGCGCGTTGGCGCCCGGTCGCAGGTACACCAGGATGTTCGCGGTCGGCTTGCCATTGACCCGGCCTACCAGGTCGTAGTTGCGCGCCCCCAGCGTCACCCGCCCGATGTCGCTCACCCGCACCAGCGAGCCGTCCGGCCGCGCCCGCACGATGATGTTCTCGAATTGGGTGCGGTCTTTGAGCCGCCCGAGTGTCGTCACCGGAATCGTGAGCTGGGTGCCCGCCGGCGCGGGCTCCCGGCCGATCCGGCCGGCCGGGTTGGTCGCGTTCTGCTCCTGTACCGCCGTCGCCACGTCTCCCACCGTGAGGCCGAGCTGCGCCAGGCGATCGGGGTCCAGGCTCAACAACATGGAGAACTCGAGCTGGCCGAAGGTGAATGCGTCGCCCACGCCGGGCACCCGCTTGAGCTCGTCTTCCACGTAGATCTTCGAGTAGTTGCTGAGAAACTCGGAGTTGTAACGCGGGTCGTCCGACTGAAGTGCCGTCACGAGCAGGATGTCGGTTTGCGCCTTCTTGACCGTGATCCCCTGCCGCACGACCTCCTGCGGCAGCTGGGGCTGCGCCAGGGCCACCTGGTTCTGCACGTCCACCGCCGCCAGATCGATGTTGCGCGAGATGTCGAAGTAGACCGACAGGCTCATCGTCCCGTCGCTCGCGTTCGCCGACTTGAAGTAGATGAGGCCGTCGAGTCCCGAAAGCTGCTGCTCGATCGGCGCAGCCACCGCCTGGGCCACGTCTTCCGCCGTGGCGCCGGGGTATACGGCCGTGACCTGCACCACCGGGGGCGTGATCTGTGGGTAGCGGTTGAGCGGGAGAGTGATCAAAGCGAACAGTCCCAGCAGGACCACCACGATCGACACCACGGCCGAGAAGATCGGCCGCCGGATGAAGAAGTATCGGATCTCCGGCGAGTCGCTCATCGCTTTTCCTGGATCGGGGGCGCGGCGGACGGCGGCGCCACAGGGGGGGCGCTGTCGGGCCGAGCCCGCAGCGTGGTATCGGACGCGGGGTTGTAGGGAACCGGGCGCACCGGCCGGCCGGGTGCTACCCGTTGAGCTCCCTCCACGATCACCCGGTCCCCCGGCTTCAGGCCGCTCTCGATCAGCCACTGCGTCCCCGCCCACTCGCTTGCGACGATGTCCCGGGCGGCGACCTTGTCACCCTCCCCGAGCACGTAGAGGAAGGGCCCGTTCAGGCCCTGCTGGACGGCGCGCTGCGGCACCAGCATTGCCTCGGTCCGCTTGAGCCCGAGCATCTGCACCCGCATGAACTGGCCCGGGAGCAACGTGTGCTGCGGGTTGGGGAACTCGGCCCGCAGCTGGAGCGCTCCGGTCGTCGGCTGGATGGCGAGGTCGATGAAGTTGAGCTTGCCGGTGTGGCCGAATACGCTGCCGTCCGCGAGCGTCGCCTGGACGTCGAGAACACCCGGGGGGATGATGAGCCGCTTGGCCGCGATGTCCCGCCGCCACCGGAGCACCTCTTGGTCCGACGGGTTGAAGAACACGTAAACCGGGTCCACCTGTTCCACCGTCGTCAACAGATCCGTCGGGCCGGACGCCAGGGCGCCGAGCACCATCAGCGCCCGGCCGGCCCGGCCGTCGATCTCGGCCCGCACAAAGGTGTCGTCGTAACTCTTCTTGGCGGCCTGGACCGCCGCCTGAGCATCCTGCACCTGGGCCTGGGCCTGCTCCACCGCTGTCTGGGCGTCGTCCACGTCCCGTTGGGCCACTGCTCGCTCGACCAAAAGCGGCTTGAGCCGCGCGAGGTTCCGCTCCGCGTTCGCCAGAGTCGCCCGGTTCTGGGTCAGGCGGGCCTGGGCGCTCTGGTAGTTCGCTGCGTACGTGCGCGGGTCAATCCGGAAGAGCACCGTGCCCTTCTTCACGTCCGTGCCCTCGA
>DATHMJ010000031.1:0-4483 GCA_035487215.1 Gemmatimonadales bacterium | reverse complement strand
CCCGGACGCCCCTTCTTGGTGGTGATCAGCACCACGCCCTGGCCCGCCCGCGCGCCGTAGACCGCGCCCGCCGCAGCGCCTTTGAGGATCTCGATCGACTCGATGTCCTCGGGGTTGATGTCGATCGCGCGGTTGGGCGAGGAGACGCCACCCTGCTCGCCGCCGGTCTGGGGATCCAACGCCGCCGTCGTGCTCACGGAGTTGTCGATGGGCTGCCCGTCCACCACGAACAGCGGCTGGCCGTCGCCCCCCAGCGTGTTGGCGCCGCGGATTCGGATCGAGGCTGACGCCCCCGGATCACCCGATGCGGAGATGACCTCGACGTTCGGGGCCTTGGCCGAGATCGCGTTGACGACGCTGGCCTCGTTGCTCCGCGCGATGAGCGCGGAGTCCACGTTGTTCCGGACGCTGCCGAGCTTCTCGACCTCCGTCTCGGTGCCCGCGCCCGTGACGACGAGCTCACCGAGCTGGAGCGGGTTGGACTCGAGGGCGAAGTCCTGGGTGGCGCCGGTCTCGCCGATCGCGATCTGGACCGAGACCGGCTTGTACCCGATCGCCCGCGCCGACACCCCCACCGTCTGGCCTTTCAACCGGTCGGGAAGCACGAGCGTGTAGCTGCCGTCGGCGCGGATGGTCGTGCCGAGGCCGAAGGCGGGGATCGCGATCGTGGCGGTCGCGACGGGATTGCCGTCCTGGTTGGTGACTCGCCCGCTCAGGGCGACCGGCTGCTGCCCACGGGCGCCCGCGAACGGGGCACCGACAAGCACGGCGGCGAGGAGCAGCGCGCAACGCTGGGGACTCACGTGTCGATCCTTGGCCATAAATAGGAGAACGGATGGAGGCGGTGCCGGGCCGACCCGGCGAGACTGGCCCGCGTGTGCGATTGCCGATGCACGGCAGGCGACGGCAGTGGCCGGCGGAGGTGAATCAGTGACCCGGATTCACCCGCGGGCCGTCAGCAGCCGGGAGGATGCGAGCGGCGCGCAATACAACGGAGCTCCGCCAGAATGCGGAGCGGCGCGCTGCGGAAGATCACATTCCTTTTTGGCGTGGTCATAGAGGGGTAGTCGGCGCGAATGTACGGCTCGGCCCGGAGGCTGTCAATGACGCTGCTCGCGCATTGCGCGAGCGGCCAGCACGATCACCGCGACGGAGACGACGAAAATGACGGTCGATGCCGCGTTGACCTCCGGCGTGATGCCGCGCCGGAGGAGGCCCCAGAACTGCAGGGGCAACGTGTTCTGCCGTCCCACCAGAAAAAAGGTGACCGCGATCTCGTCCAGACTCAGGGTGAACACCAACAGCGCCGACCCCAGCACCGCCGACCGGATCGTCGGAAGCGTGACGTACAGAAAGGTCCGCCAGTCGTCGGCGTAGAGATCCTGACTCGCCTCCTCCAGGCTTCGATCGAATCGCTGCAGGCGCGCGAACACTTGGGTGGTCACGACCGGCGTGAGCGCCGCTCCGTGGCCCAGCACCACCGGCCATCCGGGGACGAGCGGATAGCCGCTCGAGAGACTCAGCTTGAGCAGGCTGAAGAACGAGAGCAGCGCGACTCCCGTGATGATGCCGGGCAGGATCAGAGGAAGCAGCACCAGACGGCGAAACGCCGCCTTGCCCGGGAAGTCCAGCCGATCGAGGACAAAGGCACCCGGCACACCGACCGCGAGCGCGATCGCGACCGCCAGCAGCGCCAACTTCACGCTGGCCCATGCCGCCGCCAACATCGCGGAGTCACCCGCCAGCACACCGTACCAGCGAAGAGTGCCGAGCTGGAGCGGCCACGCGATGATGTTCTGGTCGTGAAAGGAAAAGAGCACCACGACTACGACGGGGAGGTAAAGAAACAGCAAGGCTCCGACGCCGGCGGTCCAGAGCAGGTAGTCGGTCCCCGGCCGTCTCATCGCGCCGGTCTTCCCCGCTCGAGCGCGCCCGTGAGCGCCAAAAGGCCGAGCGTGAGCGCGAGCATCACGACGGCGACCGCCGCCCCGAGGGGCCAGTTGTAGGCCACGCCGAACAGACTCCACACCAGATTCGAGACCATGAGGGCGCTGTCGTTCCCGCCGAGGAGCTGCGGCGCGAGAAAGTCGCCCATGCTGAGGACGAACGCGAACGTGGCCCCGGCGAGCACGCCCGGCAGCGAGAGCGGCAGGGTGACGTGCCAGAACGTCCGCCAGCGGTTCGCGTAGAGATCCTGGCTCGCCTCGCGAAGGGACGGCGGGATCGCCTCGAGCACGGCGAAGATCGGCATCAGGGCAAACGGCGTGTAGATGTGAGTGAGCGCCACCACGACCGCCCACCGGCTGTACAGCAGAACGGCTAACGGCTCGTGAACAATGCCCAGGGAGAGCAGCAGTCCGTTGAGTATTCCCTGCTGGCCTAGGATGATTTTCCACGCATACGCGCGGACGACGTAGCTCACCCAGAGCGGAATGATGACCGCGAGGTACAGGAGGTCTCGGTGGCGTCGCACCTTGAACGCGAGCAGGTAGGCGAGCGGGTAGGCCAGCAGGAGCGCGGCCCCCGTCACCCACAGCGCGGTGACCGCGGAATACAGAATCGTTCGCGGATAGAGGGATGTGTGGACGAGTCGCCGATAGTTGTCGAGCGTGAATCCGGGCGTGAGCACACCGTTGTCGAGCCGCCAGAACGACTGGACCAAGAGCAGGGCGTACGGCAGGAAGAGCAGGACCGTCGCCCAGGCCAGCGGAACCACCGCTCCCAGCCTGAGGACGACCCTCCGGCTCGTGATCGTCGTGTCAGTCACCGAGCAGGACTCCCGTATCAGTCACCGAGCAGGACTCCGGCGTCCATCGGCCAAGCGACGGTAACGCGCGATCCGACCGCCAGCCCCTCGGCCGCCGGCCGGTAGAGCAGGAGCCGGGTGCCGTCGGGCAGCGCGACGTAGACCTTGATCCCGGCGCCCACGAAGACGAGAGCGGCAACGGTCCCGTCGAGGGCATTGTGCGCCCGCGAATCGCCGGGCTCGCCGATCGAGAGCCGCTCGGGCCGAACGGACAACCAGACATCCGACCCCACCGCCGGCGCGCGATCGGTCGGCGGGAGGCGGACCACGGCGACGGATGACTCGCCCTCCCCAGCCAACCGCAGTGTCGCTTCCCTTCCGGTGGCCGCCACGACCCGTCCGCGGAGCAGGTTCGTGTCTCCGATGAAGTCGGCCACGTAGCGGGTCTTCGGACGATGATAGATCTCGTCCGGCGTCCCCAGCTGCTCGATCCGGCCGGCTCGCATGAGCGCGATGCGGTCGCTCATGGTGAGCGCTTCTTCCTGATCGTGGGTGACGTACACGAACGTGATGCCGACCCGGGTCTGGAGCTGCTTGAGCTCGAGCTGCATCGCCCGCCGCAGCTTGAGATCGAGGGCGCCGAGCGGCTCGTCCAGCAACAGCAGGCGCGGCCGGTTCACGAGCGCGCGGGCGAGCGCCACGCGTTGCTGCTGACCGCCGGAGAGCTGCTTCGGCTTCCGGGCACCCAAGTCGCCGAGCTGCACCAGGGCGAGGGCGTCGGCCACGCGACGGTCGATCTCGGAGCCGGGCACCCGGCGCATGCGCAACCCGTAGCCGACGTTGTCGCGGACGGTGAGATGCGGAAAGAGCGCGTACTGCTGGAAGACGGTGTTGATGTCCCGGCGGTAGGGCGGCAGGGCCGTGATATCGGCGCCGTCCATCGAGATCGCGCCGCTCGTGGGCGGCTCGAACCCGGCGATCAGGCGGAGGGTGGTCGTCTTGCCCGACCCCGACGCGCCGAGGACGGTGAGAAACTCGCCGCCGGCCACGTCGAGCGAGACATGATCGAGGGCCGCGACTTCGCCGAACCGCTTGCTCAGATCGATCAGGCGGAGCAGCGGGTCGGGCACTTACTGCGCCGCTTTCACTTCGTTCCAGATCTCCTGGTACTTGTCCCGCTTGGATCCCCACTGCCAGAAGTTGACCCGCGCCCCATACTCCGCGATATCGTGCTGGCTCGTCGCCTCCGCCGCGGTCATGTAGGCCTTGGCGCCGGGATGGGCGACGATGTAATGGGTCACGTCGTAGAGCAGCTTCTGGGTGAAGGGCTGCGCCGCATACTCGAGCCACGCATACGCGGCGTCGAGGTTCCTGGCGCCGGACGTGAGCACCCAGTGATCGGCCCAGGCCGTCGTCCCTTCTTTCGGGATCACTTCGCCCGCGGGGAACTTGGCGAGCCGGAGCTGGTGGGTCATGAGCGGCCAGCCCTCCGCCAGCACGACTTCGCCGCCCTGGAACAGCTGGGTCAGGTCGCCCGCCGTTGCCCAGTACTTGCGCACACGCGGCCGAAGCTCCAGCATCTTGGCCTTCACCTGCGCCAGCTCGGCATCCGACAGGTTGTAGAGTTTGGCCGGATCTTTCGGATCGTCCAGGCCCAGGAGCTGGGCCACCATGTAGAGGCTGGCGATGTCGTCCTGGAGCGAGATCCGCCCCTTGAAGCGGTCGTCCCAGAGGACG
>DATHMJ010000030.1:0-2235 GCA_035487215.1 Gemmatimonadales bacterium | reverse complement strand
CAAAGCCGCGGCTGGGACGTTTATCAGGCGATGTCTTCTCCGCCTGGAGGTCATGCGATGAACCGCCTGTTTGCCCGACACTTAGCCGCAGCCCTGGCCATCCCCGCCGCCATCAGCCTGGCAGGGAGCGCCCGGGCCGCGCCGCCCCGCCCCGCCTCCGACGGTCGCGAGCAGGTGGCCGTCTTTGCCGGCGGCTGTTTCTGGGGCGTCGAGGCCGTCTTCGAGCACCTGAAGGGGGTCAAGTCGGCCACGTCGGGCTACGCCGGCGGCACGATCGCCTCGCCCTCTTACGAGCAGGTCAGCTCGGGCGAGACCGGGCACGCCGAGTCGGTGCGGGTGGTCTACGATCCGACGGTGATCTCCTACGAGCAGCTGCTCGAGGTGTTCTTCAACGTTGCCCACGATCCCACGCAGGTGAACCGCCAGGGTCCCGACGTCGGGACCCAGTACCGGTCGATCGTGTTCTACAGCGACGACGGCCAGAAGAAGGCGGCCGAAGCGTATGTCGCGAAGCTGACCGCGGCCAAGACGTTTCCCGCGCCCATCGTAACGGAGATCGTCCCGCTTCGGAAGTTTTACCAGGCGGAGGCCTACCACCAGCACTACATGGCCCAGCATCCGTACCAGCCGTACATCGTCTTCAACGACGCCCCGAAGGTCGCGCACCTCAAGAAGGCGTTCCCGGTGCTCTACCAGGAGCCGGCAGCGGACTGATCGACAACCCCGCGTGGAACAACCGAGCGCCCCGAGTCATCTCGGGGCGCTTGTCTTGTCACTCTTGAGCACCGCGTACATCACTACGTCCTCGAACTGTCCCCACTTCCGTACGCGCTCCCGCAGGACCCCTTCCCGCTGCATCCCTATTCGCTCGAGAATCCTGCCGGACACCGGATTCCGGGTCATGTGGTGCGCGTAGATCCGGTTGAGGCCGAGCGTGTCAAAGCCGTATTGGACGACGGCTCGCGCCGCCTCTGTGGCGTAGCCCCGTCCCCAGTACGGTACGCCGATCCAGTAACCCAGCTCCGCCTGGAGATGGGTGCGGTCGATCTCCTTTAGGCCGATCGACCCGACGAGGCGCGCGTCGTCGCGAAGGCGGATCGCGAGCGTCACCGAGTCGCCGCGCTCCCCCGCTTCCTCGAGGGCCCGCAGATACCGCTCGGCATCGGCGTGCTCATAAGGATGGGGAATCGAGATGGTGGTGTCGGCGATCTCGCGCATGCCGGCGAGGCGCGTCAGCTCTTCCGCATCCCCCTCGCGCAGTCCGTCCAGCACGAGCCGCTCGGTCGTAAGCACTGGCGTCGGCACTAGCGCTTTCCCGGCTTCCAGCGCACTCGCGAAAGCGCCACTCGCCCGCGCGCGTTGAAGCGCACGCCCTCCCGCTCGAGCAGCATCCGCTGGGTCAGCTCCGCGCCCGGCCGCCGACGGCGGCTCACCTCGCCCTTGGCGTTGATCACCCGATGCCACGGCAGCTTCGTGCCTTGCCCGAGGGCGTGCAGCGCGTAGCCCACCTGTCGCGCGTGGCCAGGCAGCTTTGCGAGCGTAGCGATCTGGCCGTACGTGGCGACTCGCCCGCGAGGGATCCGGCGGATCACGGCATAGATCCGCCGGTACGCGGGTGACAGCGGACGGGGTCGGCTCATGATTTCCGATCCTTGAGCCGGCGGACGAACTTGAGCCCGGACCAAAGGTCATCCACCGCGCAGACCTTCACGTCCACCAGGCCTGCCGCGAGCCCAAGCTCACGGACCACGTCTTCGGTCAGGTCGGTGTCCGTCTTGGCCGCCTTCTTGGGCCACGAGACCCAGACCGTGCCGTCATCGGCGAGCATCCGGGCCATCTCCGGAAAGGCCTTGGCAAGATCGGCCCGTCGGGTCACGAACGAGTGGACGAACTTGGCGCCCCTGCCCAGGCGGCTCACGAACGTGACGTCGGCGGGCACGGGAGCGAGCAGCTTCACGTAGGCCGGCGGGGGACTCAGCGTCGTCACCACCGTGCCCGGCTTGATCCCGAGCTTGTCGGCCAGCGAGCGCTGGGAATAGCCTGCCATCGGGCCCCCCTCGAAAAGAGACCCTTAACTTGGATGAGACGGGTCCGTCCACAAGATCACCCATGACAAGAGCTCTCGTAGCAGCGGCCGTGATCCTGGCCGCATCGCCGCGGGCGACCCCCGCCCAGCAGCCCATGTCCCCGCGGGACTCCGCCGCGCACGCGCTGGAGCGGCTGGCCTACGGCCCC
>DATHMJ010000029.1:0-4770 GCA_035487215.1 Gemmatimonadales bacterium | reverse complement strand
CGATCGCCCGCCGGCTCGAAGGCGGCGGCCAGACCGGCGATCAGGAAGCGACCGCCCAGGCGCTCGACGAGGTGCGGGGCCGCATGGCCGAGCTGGAGGAGCGCGTGGATTTCGCCGAGCGTCTGCTGGCGCAGACGCGCGAGCCGGATCGGGTCCGGGAGTAGCGGCATGATCACGAATGACGTGATCGTCGTCTGCGCCGTCGTCGGAGCGGTGGTCGTAGTCAAGCTGATCAAGGGACCGTTCGGCCAGGCCATCGCCGACAGAGTGCGGGGGAACGCGCCTCCCGATCAGGCCGTGGTAGACGAACTGGAGATGGTGAAGACGCGTTTGGCGGAGGTAGAGGAACGGTTAGATTTCGCCGAGCGGTTGCTGGCGAAAAGCGAGCAATCCGAGCGGCTCCCGGGACGAGGAACGACATGATCACCCGAGAAGACATCCAAACGTGGCTCGATCGTATCGAAGGCGGCGCGGCCGCGGTCGAGGAGCTCGAGCCCAACATCTGGCGTGTGCGCACCACGGAGGGCGCGGAGGTCGTCGTGCACTACGCCCCGCCGGTCGTGATCCTGCGGGTGCGGGTGATGGAGCTGCCGGCGAGCGAGCCGCGGCGCGGCGAGCTGTTCCGCCAGCTCCTGGAGTTGAATGCACGCGAGCTGGTGCACGGCTCCTACGGACTCGAAGGCGACCATATCGTGCTGACCGACACGCTCGAGCTGGCCAACCTCGACTACAACGAATTCGAGGCGAGCTTCGATTCGATCACCTTGGCCGTCGCTACGCACTTGGGCGCGCTGGCGCCTTACCGGGAAGGGTGACCCGCGATGGGAATCTTTGACCGTCTGTCCACCATGATCCGGTCGAACCTCAACGACCTGATCAGTCGGGCCGAGAACCCCGAGAAGATGCTCAACCAGCTGATCGTGGACATGAAGGGGAACCTGGCCAAAGCCAAACAGCAGGTCGCCTCGGCCATCGCGGACGAGAAGAAGCTTCAGGCTGACGCCGAGAGCACCAAGAAGCAGGCCGAGGACTGGGAGCGCAGAGCGATGCTCGCCGTGCAGGAAGGGCGGGACGACCTCGCGAAGCAGGCGCTCGTGCGCTACAACGAGCACCTGCAAGGCGCGCAGCAGCTGCAGGAAACCTGGGTCAAGCACAAGGCCGAGACCGAGCAGCTCAAGCTCGCCCTGCGCCAGCTGAACGACAAAATCGAAGAGGCCAAGCGGAAGAAGAACATCCTGATCGCCCGCGCCAAACGGGCCGAGGCGCAGCAGCGCATTCAGGAAACCATGTCGGGCATGTCCGACAAGAGCGCGTTCGACTCGTTCGACCGCATGGCCGAGAAGATCGAGGCGACCGAGCGGAAAGCGCTGGCCGCCGCCGAGCTGCAGGAAGAGTTCTCCGGTGACGCGCTCGCCAAGCAGTTCGAGTCCCTGGAGTACCGCGGCACCGCCGACCAACAGCTCCTCGCGCTCAAGCAGCGGATGGGACTCCTGCCGTCGAGCGGCGGGGGGTCGGCCAAGCAGCTCGGCACCGGGCTGGACGCGACGGTGCACGATGCCGAGGTGATCGAGGAGAGTGGCGGCGACACCAAGCCGTAGTCGCCTCGCTTGACCCAACCCATCCGCTACCTCATTCTCGCCGACGGCGACTTCGGGCCCATGACCTCGAAGACCGCCAACGCGATCGTACGCTACCAACCCGACCGAGTCGCGGCAGTGATGGATCGCCGGCTGGCCGGTCGCACCGTCCAGGACGTGCTGGGTTTCGGCGGCGCGATCCCGGTCGTCGCCTCGATGAAGGAGGGGCTCGCGCGGGGCGCCAACACCGTCCTGATCGGGATCGCTCCCATCGGCGGGCGGCTCCCGGATGAATGGCGCGCCTGGCTCGGCGAAGCGCTCGACGCCGGCTGCGATCTCATCAGCGGCCTGCACACCTTCCTGGCCGACGATCCCGTGCTCGCCGCCAAGGCCAAGGCCGGCAACCGGCGGATTCTCGACCTGCGCCGTCCCCCGGCGGACCTGCCCGTGGCGGGCGCGCGGGTGAAAGAGCTGGACGCGTACGTCGTGCTGACGGTGGGGACCGATTGCAACGTGGGCAAAATGACCGCGCAGCTTCAGCTCGTCAGCGAGCTGAATCGCCGCGGCATGCGGACCCGCTTCGTCGCGACCGGACAGACCGGGATCATGCTGGAGGGGTGGGGAATTGCGGTGGACGCGGTGGTCGCCGACTTCATCGCCGGCGCGGCCGAGCGCATCACGCTCGAAGGCGCCGTCGATGCCGACATCGTGCTGGTGGAGGGGCAGGGCAGCATCAATCACCCGGGCTACTCCGGCGTGACGCTGGGTCTGCTGCATGGGTCCTGTCCGGACGGGCTCTTGTTGTGCCATCAACCCAGCCGGGAGTACATCGGCGACTACCGGGAAGAAGCGTGGCTCCGGATTCCTCCCCTCAGCCGGTACATCCGGGTATACGAGTCTGTCGCCGCTATGGTGCATCCCACCCAAGTGCTCGGCATCTGTCTCAACACCTACGACCTCACCGACGCGGAGGCGCGCCGGGCCTGCGAGTCCGCCGCGCGCGAGACCGACCTCCCCGCTACCGATCCGGTCCGCTTCGATCCGTCGCCGCTGGTCGAGGCGGTTCTTCGCGGGCGCGAAGCGAAGCTGGAGCAGCGCGCGGCGGCGAAGTAGCCTTCGCGCCCGATTGACTGTGTCGCGGGCGGCCCCCTAGCTTAGCGGCGTGCCTTTTCTTCCAGACCTCCAAGCCATCGCGGAGCAGGTCGCGCAGTTCCTCCGGCTCGACGGCGCCGAGCTGAGCCGGAAAGCGGCGCAAGTCGTCGTCATCTGGCTCCTTGCTTGGGGAGCCATGCGCCTGATTCGGCTGACGGCCCGCCGGATCGAGCGGATGGTGGACGACGGCGACGCGACGATGACCACACTGCGCGAGAAGCGCGGCATGACCATCGCCCAGCTCCTCCGTACCATCGGGGGCACGACGACGATCGTGGTCGCGTTTCTGCTCACGCTCAATCTCTTCGTCGAAATCGGGCCGCTGTTGGCCGGCGCCGGGATCATCGGGCTGGCCATCTCGTTCGGCGCCCAGAGCCTGGTGAAGGACTTCATCTCGGGATTCTTCATCCTGTTCGAAGACCAGTTCGTCGTGGGCGACGTCATCGAGGCGGCGGGGAAGAGCGGCGTGGTCGAGCGCATGTCGCTCCGGGTGGTGGCGCTGCGGGACCTGCAAGGCACGCTCCATATCATCCCGAATGGCGAGATCAAGGTCGTGAGCAACAAGACCCGCGGCTGGTCGCGGGCGGCGATCGACGTCGGGATCGCGTACGACGCCGATATCGACCACGCGCTGGAGGTGCTGCGCGACGAGGCCGCGCGCTTCTCGGCCGATCCGGCCTGGAAGGGCCGACTCGAGGGCGCCGTGGAGGTGCCGGGCGTGGAGTCGCTGGGCGACAGCGCGGTCGTGGTCCGCATGCTGGCGCGGACGCAGCCAGGAAGTCAGTGGGACGTGGCCCGGGAGCTTCGACGCCGGCTCAAGAAACGGCTCGACGCCGAAGGGCTGGAGATTCCCTTCCCCCAGCGGAAGGTTCACGTCAAAGTGGAGGGCTCAGCCGGACCCGCCGGCACGGTCGAAACCGCCGCGGCCGCCGGGAGCGCCTGAATGCTTCGGCTGTACAACACGCTCACCCGCACCGTCGAAACGTTCCGCCCCGGCGCGCCGCCGCGCGTCAGCTTCTACACCTGCGGTCCCACGATCTACAACTACGCGCACATCGGGAACTTCCGAACGTTCTTGTTCGAGGACCTGCTGCGCCGGTGGCTGGAGGCAAGCGGCTACGAGGTCTTTCACGTCATGAACCTCACCGACGTGGACGACCGGACCATCGCGGCGGCGCAGGCGAAGGGTGTCTCGCTCCGGGAACACGTCGAGCCCTACGCTCGTGCGTTCTTCGAGGACCGGGACTATCTGCGGATCCGGCCGGCGCACGCGTACCCGCGCGCCACGGAATTCGTGGCCCCCATGATCGCGCTCACCCAGTCGCTCCTGCAGAAGGGGGTCGCCTACAAGGGCGAGGACGGCTCGGTCTACTTCTCGATCGCGAAATTCCCCGCTTACGGCCGCCTGTCGCAACTCGACAAACGCGAGCTCAAGGCCGGCGCCAGTGACCGGGTCTCGGCCGATGAATACGCGAAAGAGGATGCCCGCGATTTCGTCCTGTGGAAGGCGACGAAACCGGAAGACGAGGCGGTCGGCGCCGCCTGGGACGCGCCGTTCGGCCGCGGACGGCCCGGCTGGCATCTCGAGTGCTCAGCCATGGCGCTCGACCTGCTGGGCAAGAAATGGGGCGTGGACGTGCTCGATCTTCATGCCGGCGGCGTGGACCTCATCTTCCCGCACCACGAGGACGAGATCGCGCAGAGCTGTGCCTACACCGGGAAGTCCGAGTTCTCCCGGTGGTGGCTCCACGGGGAGTTCCTGGACATCGGCGGGACCAAGATGTCCAAGCGCTACGGCAACATCCTGACGCCGCGGGATCTGCGAGAGCACGGCGTCGATGCCGGCGCGATCCGGCTGCTGATGTTCCAGACGCACTATCAGCAGAAGCTGGATTGGAGCGACGAGGCGCTCGCGGCTGCCGCGCAGGGGTCGGCTCGGCTGGGACGGTTTCGCGACCGCCTGGCGGCGACGCCGCAGACGGCCGCCGCGGTCGAGTCTCCCGAATGCGCGCAAGCGGCGGAGCGATTCCGGGAACGGTTC
>DATHMJ010000028.1:0-3121 GCA_035487215.1 Gemmatimonadales bacterium | reverse complement strand
CAGATGGAAGGCGCCACGCTCGACGCGATCGTGCGCGAGATGTCCGGGCTCACGGGCGACGCCATCGAACGCCGGACCGCCTCGGCGCTGGGCGCCCGACTGCCCGCCCCGAGCGCCCTGGAGCTGCAGCGGGGACGAGGCGCTGGACGCGGGCGCGTCGCGCGCGCCCTGGATGCGTGGCTCGCCCCACCACCGGCCGGCGACAACATGGAGCCGTCCGGTTGTCGGCGGATTCCGATCGGGCCAGGCGTCGATCTGTTCATCGACGATCGTCACCCGGCGCTCCGCCGCCCCGACGCCACCGCGGCGCTGATCGCTGGCGTCCGGACCTCGCTCGAAGGGCTGCTCCGCCCGGAGTGACCCACCGGCCCCAGCGGCCCCACACACCTACCGTCGTCGGACTTCGTCGCCCCCCTCTCTCCCCGAGGACGTTCCCATGGGCTTGATCGTATTGCTCGTCGTCATCGGCGCGGTCGCGCTATGGATGGTCGGAGCCTACAACTCGCTCATCGCCCTCAAGAATCGGGTGGCGAACGCATGGAAGCAGATCGACGTCCAGCTCAAGAGGCGGCACGATCTGATTCCGAATCTCGTCAATACCGTGAAAGGAGCGATGGACTTCGAGCGAACGACGCTCGAGGCGGTGATCTCCGCCAGGAACAAAGCGGTGTCCGCCAGCGGGGTCCGGGCTACGGCCCAGGCCGAAGGCGAGCTGACCCAGGCGCTGGGACGCTTGTTCGCGTTGACTGAGAACTATCCCGATCTCAAGTCCAACCAGAACGTGCTGCAGCTCCAGGAGGAGCTGACCAGTACCGAGAACAAGATCAGTTTCGCGCGCCAGCTCTACAACGACACCGCGACGGAGTACAACACCAAGCAGGCGCAGTTCCCGACCAACCTGGTTGCCGGCATGGCGAAGGCGGCTCCGGCCGAGCTGTGGGAGATCACCGATGCAGCCGAGCGGGCGGTGCCGACCGTGGATCTTTCCAGTCCGAAGCCGCCGGCGGCGTGAGCGACACCGATCTCTTCGCCCAACAGGAGTCCAATCGCCGGCGATCGGCTTGGTTGATCGCCGGCTTCATTGTGTTTTTTGCCTGGGTCGGCTTCGGCGGTGACATCGCCTGGGCGCTGCTCACCCGCGGCGGCCCGGGCGGGTACCATCACGTCGTGCCCGTCATCGGCATCGTGACTACGCTGATCGCGGCCGGGATCTGCTGGTACTCGTGGCGCTACGGGGCCGATCGCATTCTCTGGGCGACCGGAGCATGGGAGGTCATCGAGCCGACCACGCTGGAGCAGAAGCAGCTGGTGAACGTGGTCGAAGAGATGGCCATCGCCGCGGGGCTTCCGAAGCCGCGGATTTGGATCGTGCCGGACGAGGATCCCAACGCGTTCGCTACGGGCCGCGACCCCGCAACGGCCAGCCTGGCCGTGACTGAGGGACTGCTCAAGACGCTCAATCGGGAAGAGCTTCAGGGCGTGGTGTCCCATGAAATGGCCCACATCCAGAACCTCGACACCCGGCTCATGACCCTGCTCGCGGCCATGGTCGGTGCCATCGCGTTGATGTCGGATGGCCTCGGGCGAATATCCCGCGGGGGTGGAGGGAGGATGTTCAGCGGTGGGGGGAAGGAGAGCGAGGGTAAGGGCAATCCCCTTGGCCTGATTGTCTTGGTGCTCTGGGTCCTGACGCTGGTGATCGCGCCGCTCGCATCGCGGTTTCTGGCGATGGCGGTGAGTCGAAAGCGCGAATACCTCGCCGACGCCACCGGGGCCCAGCTCACCCGCAACCCGGGGGCACTCGCGTCCGCGCTCGAAAAGCTCGAGCAGGCGTCGGCTCCTACCCGAGCCCTGAGTCACGGCGCCGCGCATCTCTGTATCGTGGATCCGATCGGGAACAGCTTCGCGGCCAAGGAGGGATTTCTCGGCGATCTGTTCGCATCGCATCCGCCAATTGCGCAGCGGATCATCCGGCTCAAGGGAATGGCGTACCAGGCGGCGAAGCAGGTGGCGGTCGGACAGCAGCCCTAGTCGTCAACGTCCTTCCAGTACCGACAGAACCTCCGCCACAAAGGTCCCCGGATCGAACGGGAGCATCATGACGTGATCGCTCTCCTGGGCGGCGCCCGCACCGGCGTCGCCGCTCGCGAGCGAGAGCAGCTTGTATCGCCGACCGGCGGCCGGCCGGAAGCCGGCGAGGGGGTCGGCGGCTGAGCTACCGGCGCCGGCCGGCACGAGCACCACGGTAACCTCGGGCGCGCCGACGGCCTCATCCAGCTCGTCGGCGGTGGTCGCCCGGACCACCGTGAATCCGGCCGTTCGGAGCAGCAATGTGGCGACGCGCGCCAGGTCTTCGGGGAGCGCGAGGACCGCGGTGCCCCGGTCCACGTCCCGCACCGCACCGCCCACGCTCAAGTCCAGCATCTTGATCCCCGTGAGATACTCGGTCGAGGGCGCCTCCCGCAGGTCGCGGATCCGGCGAAGAATGTCCCGGATGCGATCCAACGACGACTTGACGGCGGTGAGGGCCTCGCCGAGCTCCGGATCCGGCCCGGCGCGCAGCAGCAGCTCCACCTCGGCCGATGCCGCCATGAGCGGGTTGTTGATCTCGTGGTGCAGCGTCACGGTCAGCTCCGCGACGGCGGCCAACCGCTCCGCGCGAACCCGGTCGCGCTCGGCGGCCTCGAGCGCATCGCGAAGGGCACGGTTACGCCGGACACGCTCGAGAACTTGGGGAAGGAGATCAACGAATGCGGAATCCTTCGCCAGATAGTCTTCGGCGCCCTGGCGGAGCGCTTTGGCCGCAAGCGACTCGTTGCCATGGGCCGTGACGAGGATGACAGAAGGGGGCTGTGCCCGAGCGCAGAAGGTCTCGAGCACCTCGAGACCACTCAGATCGGGTAGCTGATGATCGAGCAGGACGATATCGGTTTCCGCCGCGGCGAGCGCCGCCTGACCGGTATCGACATGGGTGGCTGGGGGAAATCCGTGGACGCGCAAGACCCGCTGGACGAGGCGGGCCATCGAGGCATCGTCGTCGACCAGCAGGATCCGAAGCCCGGCCTTCTCGGGGCCTCCTGCCGCCCCAGCTGCGGTCACGTTCGCTGTTCGTCGAGAAAGA